>NZ_CAKKTK010000003.1:0-57596 GCF_920656135.1 Frankia sp. Cppng1_Ct_nod
GCCGCCATCGGCCACTAGGCGAGCCCTCCCGACCTGCGGCGTCAGCCCGGTTGGCCCTGATCGTCGATCTGGCCGTTCCGTGCCTGTTCCGCGTGGCTGTCGTCCCCGTCGCAGGGCAGCCGGTCGCCTCCGAGTATTGCAGGATCGGTCGCGGGTGTGCCGAGGGCCTGTTCGATCGAGGAGTTCGCCATGATCTCCTGCCCGTGGCCGTGCCCGTGGGCGGTCATGCACACCGGCGCGTCGCACCCTGCCCATCGACACAGTGCGCATACACCCGCAGCAGAACATCGAGACCGAGGCCGGATACAACGGCCGCTAATTCCTTACAGATGGTCGTGGATGAGGGTGGGCTGACCGCAACCCGCAAGCTGCTGTGCGCGGGAAGACCTACGACAATCCGTCACAGAGCAAGTACCTGATGGAGCCCTCGCTCAACGTCGGCCATCAACCAGGACGGGATCTCGCCGATCCGCCTATCAAGATCGCTACGATCGAGGGTCGCGATCTGGGTGACGTTGACTACCGAATCCTCCGACAGACTTGTCACCGTGGCCGGCAGGAACACGTTGCCCGGCATCGCCGCGAGTCGCAGGTTCGTCGTCACCGCGGCCACGACGATCGTCCTCAGCCGACTGCGGTTGTAGGAATCGGCCTGTATAACCACGACCGGCTGACGCAGTGCCGGCGCCGATCCACGCGGCTCACCGAGGTCAGCCCACCACAGATCCCCTCTTTTGATCACTGTAGATCAGAAAAATCCGGTCGCTCGCTGTCCTGCTGTGCGGCGAGCGTTCGCGCGGTCGCATGCCGGACGAACATCGAGGTGTCATTCGACGGGTCCGGGTCCAGCCGATCAAGCGCCTCATCGATCGCTTCCGTCAGGTTCTGGTCGTCAAGCTCGTCTGCCCACCGCTGAGCCGCTTTTGTAAAAAACTCACTGCGCGACATGCCAAGCCGCTCGGCGTGATACCTGACTCGCTCGAACGACGAGTCCGGGATCGAGATAGCTGTCTTCATGCAGCGAGTATAACCCGGTACTACCGCCGACGGCCGCCAGTTCGACGACGTACGCAAGGACGTCAGGGAAGTCGGGACCCGAACAGGATCGACGATGTTCCGGCTGCGAGTCCGAGCAGGAGGCTCAGCCCGACGAACCAGCTGGTGATCTCGCGGTGTTCGGCGCGGTAGCCGATCGAGCTTCCAAGATCGTGGTAGACGGAGGTCAGTTCGTCACCCGAGGTCGCTCCGTGGAAGGTCCCGCCGGTACCACTGGCGATCACACGCAGCGCATCCTTGTTCACCGGCACCGGGATCTGCTGGCCACCCACATCCAGGGTGCCCTCCGGGGTGCCGTAGGCGATCGTGTGGACCGGCACGCTCGCGTCCCGGGCAGCGAAGACGGCATCGGTGTTCGGACGGCCGCGGGTCGTCTCGCCGTCGGACATCAACACGATCGCCGCGGGGGGTGCGCTCTGACCGTTGTCGCCCAACTGGACGTTGATCGTATCGATCGCCTGGAGAGACGCGAAGATCCCTTCACCGATGGCGGTCGCCGGTCCCAGTTGAAGGGCGCGGATCGCGGCCCGCATCGCTTCCCGGTCGGTGCTGGGCGGGACCACGACCGCGGCAGTACCGGAGAACGACACCAGACCAAGATTGATCTTTGCAGGTAGCTGGTCCACGAACGCGACCGCGCTGTCCTCGGCCGCCGCCAGCCGGTTGGGCTTCACGTCGGTGGCGGCCATCGAGTTCGACACGTCGATCGCCATCATGACCGTGGCGCGTTCCTTCGGCACCTTGTGCGTACTTGCCGGTCGGGCCAGCGCGATCACCGTCGCCACCAGCGCGAACAGCATCAGCGCCGCCGGCACGTGCCGCCGCCACCACTGCGGACGGCGTGGCATCACGCTGGCCAGCAGGGCAGCGCTGGACAGCCGCGCGGCATAGACCCCCCGACGCCGGGCGAACACCATGTACAGCACAAGCAACGCGGCGACCGCAAGCAGCAGCCACAGCCAGTGGCCGGCAAGGAAACTCACCGAAGCATCTCCCCTTCCCGTCGGGACAATCGAAACCCTCAGGGCCAAAACCCTGACCGGGCCGAATGACCGATGCGTAACCCCGACGGCGGCTGGGGCGGGCGGACGGTCCGCCTGCCTTCAGTGTCGCAGCCGAAGCGGGTTCTCACGGCCCGATGCGCGACAGGCCCGATCCTGACGCCCGGGGCGGACGTCGAGACGACGGCACCGGCTGGGCGTTCCCGCTCGGTCGTGTCGGAACCGGCCCTCGCCGGTGGAACAGCCGTCTCGAATTGCCTGAGTCAGCCTTGCGCTTCAGTCCATCCGCATCGCTGTATCCGTAGGGCTCAGGCCACGGCCGACATCGCACTCCCGCCCACCACGCGGTTCAAGGAGCCGCGGGTCAAAGAGCTCAGGCCCCCGAGCCGAAGGCGGATCGGCCGGCACGTTCACGTTCCGACGCCTTCATCCGGGCTTCGTACACATGCCGCTGGCCACCCGCCAAGGTGTCCCGGACCATCCGCTCGGATTCGATGAACGTTCGGTAGTACCCGTCGTCGTACTCCTCCACGACCTGGAAGGTCCACCGACCGTCAAGGACGTTGCGTCCGAACAGGTCCTCGCGTACCCGGTCTGCGATCTCGCCGTAGCCGGCCTTCGCCAGTTCGTCCAGCGCCGACCCGAGCATGAGATCGGCGCGACCGGACATCTGGTGGAACGCGTACAGATGTCCTCGTGCCCGCTCCACCCACTCCAGCGCCTCGCTGATCTTGCCGACCGCGTGGACGGTGTCGGTGTCGAGCTCCGGGGCGGTCCGGTCCACCGTCCGGTCGGTGACCCGCCCGTCGGTACGGCCGGTTGCCTGCGGCGCCGACACCGCTGGCGGCACCGGTGTCGGGTTGTTCATCCTCACCCCTGCGCAATGCCCCACCCGAGCCGCTGCGACACCGCCGATTCCCATCCGGATCGCCCCGGTCACCGATGGCCCCGGTCACCGATGGCCCGGTCGCGGGGCGGATAGTAGCCTGGCGTATATGTCCGCTCTTGGTCAAACGGCCGAGTCGCCCATCCTCGCCCGCGGTATCCACAGATACCTCACGGCGCACAGTTCCCCACCGGACGACCTCCTCGTCGATCTCGCCGAGGAGACACGACGCAAGCTCGGCGACGTCTCCGTCATGCAGATCGGTGCCGAACTCGGAACCCTGCTGACCATCCTCGCCTCCAGCATCGGCGCACGCCGGGCGATCGAAGTCGGCACCTTCACCGGATACTCCTCGGTGTGTATAGCCCGCGGGTTGCCCGCGGACGGGCATCTACTCTGCTGCGACGTGAGCGAGGAGTGGACCTCGATCGCGCGTGGCTACTGGAAACGCGCCGGGCTGGACGACCGCATCGAACTACGGATCGGCCCGGCCGCGCGGACGATCGCCGCGCTACCCGTGGAGCCCGTCCACGACCTCGCCTTCATCGACGCGGACAAGACCTCCTACCAGACCTACTACGACCTGCTGGTACCCCGGATGCGCGCGGGCGGGCTGATTCTCGTCGACAACGCGCTGCAGCAGGGCAACGTCCTACAGGACGACAGCCGGAACGCGAACATCCAGGCCATCCAGGCGTTCAACAACGCTTTGGCCTCGGACGACCGGGTCCAGGTCGTCCTGCTCGCGGTGTCGGACGGACTGACGATCGCACGCAAACTCTGAACGCAAACTCTGAACGCGAACTCTGAACGCGAACTCTGAACGCGAACTCTGAACGCGAACTGTCCGTGCGGGACAGGCAGCCGACCGGTCGCGGGGCATCACGATCGACGCCCCGCGGCCCAACCGGGTCATCACTTCACCGCAGGAAGTCCCGGACCCGGGCGACCTCACGTTCGAGGAGCTCAAGAAAGTCATCGACCTCGTATTCGCTGTACCCGTCGGCGAGCCAGGTCGTGTCGAACGTGGCCGTGCTGATGTCCTCGGGTGTGAGACCCACGGCGGACGGGCCGGGCACCGGCCGCCGGCCGTCCTCGACGGATCGCACCACCGCGTGCAGCCGATCCAACTCGCAGGCCACCCCGGCGAGGAACTCGTCAACCTGGGCGGCGTTGTAACCGAGACGCAGCCGCGTCCCCGTGAAGGACTTCGCCGTCACCTCGGACCCTGTGACACCCGGATGGTAGGTACCGCAACCACCGGTCTCCACCACACCTGAGATGGCCGCATCCGACAGTGCCGCATCCGACAGTGCCCCATCCGGAACCGCCGTACCCGATATGACGGATACGAACCGTTGAAGGTTGGTGAACTCCCGCTCGACGACGCCGAGGAAATCGTCGACCTCCCGTTCGCAGTACCCACTGAGGAACCTCGTCGGGTTGAAGGTCGTCGACCTGATCTCCCCGGGAGTCACCCTCAGAACGAGTTCACCCGCATCCGGCTTCCGCCCGCTCTCCACAGCGCGGATGAGCACGTGCAGCCTGTGCAGCTCGGCGGCGGCCCGGTCGAGGAAGGCATCAACACCGATCATGGTGTAACCGGTGCGCAGGCGCGTTGCGCTGAACTCCTTCATGCTCAGGTCGCGGGACGTCACGATCGGACGGTAACGAATGCGATGGTTGGCACCCTGCTCCCCGCCAGGCGGTGGTATCGGCGGCTTCGACGGGGTCACGCGCCTCGGTGATGAGAACTGACCCGCGTTGGACTGCCCTGCCTCGCTCCGCCCCGGCCCGGGTTGGCGGGGCACGGCCCCCGGCGGCACCCGCGAACCGCCGGGCGCGGGCCTGGACGCGCGGCCGGGGGCGTCCAGCAGCTTGTGGAGGCGTCCGACGAGATCCGCGGTCCAGTACTCGACCGGCGCCACCGCGAAGGGCTCGCCGTACAGGTCCGGCCAGTCATCAGGCACCCGCTGGGCGACCTCCCGCGCCAGCGGGTCGTTTGCGCCGCGGTATGCCAGGTCAAGATCATCTGCCCAGCGAATCGGCAGGACGAGGTTTCCACGGGCCAGATGCCGCTCCCGGTCGAGGAAGCATTCCAGCTCGTGCCGGCACTGGGCGCTCCGGAAGAAGGCCGGGGTCATGACCGCGATGAGGATGGCCGTGGTGTCCGAGGGATTCACGATCCGGTCGTTCCACAGTCGACCCCAGCCGATCTCCCTGCGATCGCGGAAGACCCGGAAGTCATGGTGGCCCGTATGCGACCGGATTTCGCTTTCGATCGCCGCTCCCAGCGCATTGATCGACCCACCGTGACGCGCGTGGTCCTCGTCCGCATAGCTGATAAAGGCAATCGGCGCCACGCCATCCCGGCCGACCGGGACCCTCTGCGCAGCCACCCGCGGAAACACGCTCATAAGGGACCTTTTCACCGTTCCTGATCATATGGCAGGTAGCAGGAAAGGGCGATGTGACCTGAAGAATGACATCGCCAGCCACACAAAAACATATATATTTTTTGTCGGATTCGGCCAAAAGCGGCCCGATTACGGGGACGGACACGTCGGATCGTGAAACGATCTGATGGGCACGTCTTCGGCGCCGCCGGAGGCCAGATTATGAACCCGAAAAGCAGGATGGAGCATTCATGGCGACCGGGGGAACGCGAGACGTCGGCGGCCTGCTCCTCGCCGCCGGTGCCGGCCGCCGCTTCGGCGGTCCGAAGGCCCTGGCCATGCTGGACGGCGAGCCACTGGTCGAACGGACCGTACGGTTGCTCGTCGAAGGCGGCTGTGCGCCGGTGTTCGTGGTCCTCGGAGCGCGGGCTGCGGACGTGATCCGCCGCGCGGACCTGTCCGGGGCTCGGGTCGTCCTCGCGGCGGACTGGGCCGAGGGCATGGGCGCGTCGCTTCGCCGCGGGCTCGCGGCGCTTGCCGGCACTGACCTCGACGCGGCGGTGGTCGGGCTCGCGGACCAGCCGCTGATCGGAGCGGAGGCGGTACGCCGGCTTCGCACGGCCCACGCCCGCGGTGCGGTCGCGGCGGTAGCCGGCTACCGCGGGCAGCCACGAAACCCGGTCCTGCTGGGACGCGCGATCTGGGCGGAGGTAGCTGCGCACGCCCACGGTGACGTCGGCGCCCGCGTCTGGCTGCGGAACAACGCGGATCGGGTCGTCACGGTGCCATGCGACGGCACCGGCTCCCCCGACGACATCGACACCCCCGACGACCTGGCGCGGATGTCAGAGACAACCGTGTGTCGGACACTCCCTCCGTCAGGTATCGCCTGAGACGACCGCGGACGACGACGCGGACGACGACACTGGCCGGTCCGGCCGCCGGTGGAGCTGGAACAGCCGGTGGCGGATGCGCCATCCGTCCGGTGTGCGGACAACCGCGTCGGTGTACTGCCCGGAGCCGGTGCGCCGGTCGAGCAGAATGCCGATCACGCGGCTGTGCAGCACCGGTTCGCCATCGTCCTCGGTGACGTAGATGTTGGTGATGTGGTGGGCGAGAGGATGATCCGAACCGTCCATGAACCGCCGGATGGCATCGAGCCCCTCAAGGCGCGGGCCACCGACGTCGCAGAGATCGAACACCGCGTCCACCGCGAAGACGTGCGCGAGCCCCGGCCAGTCCCGGGCGTCGATGAGATCTCCGTAGCGCCCCGCGATCTCGTGCAGCGCCACCCTGTCCGCGGTCTCGATGCCTACCACGCCGCCCCGTCCCACCCGTCGATCACGACAATCCGGGCCGTTCAGCCGGGATACCGCCCGCAGGGTACTGGACTCCGATCGCGTCCCGCACCTGTCTCACGTCCCGTACCCGTCCGATGGTCAGCCGTCCGGCGGTCAGCCGACCACGATTCCTGGCGGGTCCAGCCCGGCCAGCAGCTCGCCGCCCTGCTCACGAGCGATCATGCGAGCCGAGCCCAGCAGCGAGTCGAGGAGGTATCCCCGACGTACCAGGCGGTGCAGAGGAAACTCCTCGGACAGCCCCATGCCTCCACAGACCTGCATCGCGTGGCGGACGACGTCGGCGTGTGCCCATCCGGCAACAGCCTTCGCCGTCGCGGCGGCCCACGGTGTGCCGTCGACCCAGGCGGACGCGGTCAGTGCCGTGGCGCCCACGACCGCGGCATGGCCTTCGGCAAGCCGGTGTCGCACGGACTGGTAGGAGCCGATCGCCCGACCGAACTGCTTGCGGGAGCGGACATGGTCACCGGCCACGATGAGCGCACGCCTACTCACACCGAGGATCTCCGAGGCGAGCGCGCGGCGGGCTGCGGCGACCGCGTCCTCCCATCCGGGCGGGCTTTCCCCGACCCCGACCCCGACCCCGACCCCGCCGTCGCCATGGATCGCGGCATCGATCAGGGTGTCGGCATCGATCGCAGCGTCGACGAGCAGCCACCCGGCGTCCGGGTCGAGCCCGCCAAGCGGCCGGGTGGAAAGCCCACCGGTGCGCACGACCGCCACGGCATCACCCAAGGGCACCACGGCGGTCTCGTCCGTCAACGCCGACAGCACGATGCCACGCAGGCGTATCCGTCCGCCGTCTCGTAGGGCGGCGGGGCCGGTGCCGTCGGCCGGGTGCGGCCAGATCACCCGGCTGGTGACCGACCCCAGGCCCAGCGTGCCGACTGCGACACCGTCGAGCGCGGCGGTGGTGGTGAGCGTGTCGCCCTGCTCCTCGAACAGCGCGGTGGTGGCGGCCGGCTCGTCCTCGGCAAGCACCTCCGCCCAGCCCAGGTCGGCGAGCGCCGCCGCGATGTCAGCCGGCGGGGTGGTCAGCAGCTGCCGTAGCGAACCACGCAGCAGGCCGAGTGTCTCCTCGTCCATCATCAGCCCTTCCGCTCGCGGCCGTCTTCGGCCGGCAGGTGCAGCACCCGGTCGGCGAGGATCGTGCGTTGCACCTCGCCGGAGCCGCCGTAGACGCTGGCCGCCCGGGTGTACCACCAGTCCGAGCGCCAACCCTCCGCCGCCGGGTCGGTCTCGAACGCTGGGAACAGCAGCTGGCGTGCCGTGTCCAAGGTGGTCTGCTCGGCCGTCGCGAGCAGCACCTTGTCGGCCGAGGCCTCCGGTCCGACCATCTCGCCCGCGGCAAGTCGGCGCACGGTCGCGGCGGAGCGCGCACGCAGGGCGCAGACCGTCTGGTACGCCCGTCCCAGTGCCTCCGCCGACGCGGTGTCCGTCGCCTTGACCTGGGCGGCAAGCTCACGGATGCGCCCGCGCAACCAGACGTGCCGCATCCAGGCGTACATGCCGCGTTCGAACTGCAGCAGGAACATCGCGACGCCCCAGCCGGCGTTCTCCGCCCCGATCAGCCGATCGGCGGGTACGCGCACGTCGTCGAAGAAGCACTCCGCCATCTCGTCCAGGCCGCTGGCATAGGTCAGCGGCCGTATCGTCACGCCCGGGATGTCGGTGTCGATGAGCAGTGCGCTGATACCCCGGTGCCGGCTGTCCGGCGTGCCTGTACGCACCAACGTGAACAGGCGGTCCGCCAGATATCCGTTGCTGGTCCAGATCTTCTGCCCGCTGACCACGTAGTCGTCGCCGTCACGGACGGCGCGGGTGCGCAGCGAGGCCAGGTCGCTACCCGCCTCCGGCTCGGAGAAACCCTGAGCCCATATTTCACGGCCGGAGACGAAGTCCGCCAACAGCTTTCTGGCGATCTCGGGGGCGAAGCGGATCGTGGCGTCGCCGAGGACCTCCGCGACGTAGTCGGTCTCAGGCAGCAGCAGACCCTGCCCGCCGAGCTCGTCGTACAACACGGCGCGGTGCAGCGGCCCGCCTCCGAGGCCACCGGCATCCCGCGGCCAACCCCAACGTTTCCAGTCGGCGTCCCACAGTTCACGGGCCAGCTGCCGACCCAGGGTGACGAGTTCGGCGTGGGTCGCCGCATGTGTGCTGCGATAGGGCGCCAGCGCGGACTGTCGTTCGATCAGCCAACTACGTAAACCGGCACGGTAGTCCTCGGTCGACAGGTCCTCGGCGGTCAGCATGGCGCTCATCCCTCGGATGTCCCAGGCGTCAGGGGCATGTCAGACCACCTCGCCGATATGGATCGAAACTGTCAGCTATGGGCGGAAGAGTAGCCCGGTTGACCGGCTCGGGGCAGTATCTCCCTATTGATCAACAACCGAGCGTGCCCATCCGTTCGGCCATCGGGAACGAATACCCGAATGCGGGGACCGGCAGCCGGGCCGGTCCCCGCGTCATCCCGAGGGGAACTCATGAGCACGAGGACACCGACCAGAACAAAAGCAGCCGCCCTGACCATGGGCATGCTGGCCGTGGCAGGGACGGTGGCCGGCTGCGGGAAGAGCGGGGCCGCCGTCAAACCACTACCCGCTGTGGAGACGTTCCAGCCCGGCACCTGCCGGGACCTGGCCTCCGGGCTCGTCGACACGCTAAGGATCACCCGCAGGGGCGATCACGGACCGGGCGGGGTCAGATCCGTCGCCACCGACCTGATTCCCCCGCAGGACCGGCTCTACGAGCAGATCTCCCACGCCGGCGAATACGCCCCCGACGTCGAACGGGTCACCACCGCGATCGGCTTCCTGCGCCTGCGGGTGGACAGCGGCAGTTACGACCAGAGGTTGCTGACCGAAGTCACGACGGCCACCGAAGCGCTGGTCAGACGCTGCACCCCCACCGGCTGACACCGGTGGGGAGGTTCGACTTCGATCGGGTCCGGTGGATCAGCCCGTTCCGGTAGATCAGCCCGTTCCAGTGGATCAGTCCGTTCCGGCTGGCGGTTCACATCCGGCTCACACAACCGGGGCGCAGGCTTCCTACAGGCCGGACCACCCCGAGGCAGGCCACCGCAGAGAGGCAGGAACCCCCGATGACGCTCACCTCCGTCCCACCCTCGTCCTCCGACTCCGCCCCGATGGGTGTGGGCGCCGTCCCCGGACCGTCCGGCGGCCTGCTTGCCGCGTCCCGACTGCTGCGCGCAGACCCGCTCGCGGGCCTCACCCGGCTGCGCCGAACCTATGGACCCATCGTGCGGATCTCGTCCCGCCCGGTCTCGGCGTTCCTCGTCGCGGACCCCGCGGCCATCGGCGATGCCCTCGTCGGGTCCAACCGGACGTACGCGAAGGGCGCCGTCCGGCACTGGCCCGGATCACGCCGGACGGTTGTCCAACCCCTCTCTCTGCTGCTCGGGCAGGGACTGCTGACCAGCGCGGGCGAGACACACCGGCGGCAACGCAGGCTCATGCAACCGCTGTTCCACCGTCAGCGCATCGCCGGGTACGGCGAGACGTTCGTCGACATCGCGCAGGAGACCGTGGACGGATGGCGGGACGGCCAACGCCTCGACATCCATGCCGAGATGACCGAGATGACGCTGGCGATCGTCGCTCGCACCCTGTTCGACGTCGACCTCGACAGCAACGTCGTCGACGTGGTCCGGACCGCCATCGCCGAGAACATGGTGGCTGCCCGGCGGGTCCAGCTACCTGGCTTCGAGACCCTGGAAAGACTTCCGCTGCCCGCGGCCCGGCGCCGGCGCGCCGCCCGCGACGCGCTCGACCGGGTCATCCACGATCTGATCGCACACCGCCGCACGGCCGGGGCGGACGGCACGGACCTGCTGTCGCTGCTGCTGTCCGCACGTGACGCCGACACCGGCGCGGGAATGGACGACATGCAGGTCCGCGACGAGGCGCTGACGATCCTGCTCGCCGGGCACGAGACCACCGCTAACGCGCTGAGCTGGACCTTCCACCTCCTCGGCCGTCATCCCGAGGTGGCGGCCCAGCTGCACGCCGAACTCGACACCGTCCTCGCGGACCGGCGTCCGAGCGTTGACGACCTGGCACGTCTGCCTTACACCGACGCGGTGTTCACCGAGTCGATGCGGCTCTACCCACCGGTGTGGATGATGGGCCGCCATCTCGTCGAGGACCGGGTGGTCGGCGGCTATCAGCTGCCCGCCGGCTCAACCCTGCTGCTCAGCCAGTGGGTCGTTCACCACGACGAGATGTGGTGGCCGGAGCCGGAGCGTTTCAACCCGGACCGCTGGATAGGCGACCACCGCAACCCGCAACGGCCCCGGTACGCCTACTTCCCGTTCGGCGGCGGGCCGCGGCAGTGCATCGGCAACAGCTTTGCCCAGGCCGAAGGAGTACTCTGCCTTGCCACGATCGCCCGGCGTTGGACGTTCGAACCGACCGAGGACGTCGAGATCATCCCCGAACCACTGGTGACGCTGCGGCCCCGCAACGGCCTGCCGATGACCATACGTAGCCGTGCCTGACGCATTCCCACCTCGACGTTCGGCAACGGCACACTGACGTACGTGGGACACGACACATCCGGTCTCGTCCTGGTCGTCGAGGACGAGCGTCATATCGCCGATCTCATCCGGATGTACCTGGTCCGGGAGGGGTTCGGGATGCATCTGTGCGCCGACGGCACGGACGGTCTGGCCGCAGCCCGGTCCCTGGCACCGGTTGCGATCATTCTCGACATCCGGCTGCCCGGAATGGACGGACTCGACATCGTCCGGATGTTGCGGGCCGAGGGGAACTGGACGCCGGTGCTGTTCGTGACGGCTCGGGACGACGAGGTCGACCGGATCCTGGGCCTGGAGCTGGGCGCGGACGACTACATCACCAAGCCCTTCTCCCCGCGGGAGCTCGTTGCCCGGCTGCGAACCGTGCTGCGCCGCACGGCCGGAACACTGGATGCATCGGAAAAACTGCAGGTCGGAGCCGTGATAATGGACCTCGGCCGCCGCCGCGTCCTGGCCGACGGCCGCGATGTGGTCCTGACCGCGACGGAGTTCGACCTGCTGTCCACGTTGCTGCGTCGACCGGGCCTCGTCCACTCCCGTGAACGGCTGTTGTCGCAGGTGTGGGGTTATGCGGCGGCTGCGGGCACCCGTACCGTCGACGTCCACGTCGCCCAGGTCCGGGCGAAACTCGGTGATGCAAGCCCGATCCGGACGGTGCGTGGTGTCGGCTACACCGCCGACGCCTGACCGGCGGCCTCCGTCCCGCCGATCAGGGCTGGCGTTTCGGGCCGCCCTGCTGACCACGACCATCGCCGCCCTCACGGCCGTCCTCACCGGAGCGATCTTTCTGAAGTTACTCGGCGGAGCAGCCGACGAACAGGCACGTCGAGCGCTGGGACGACAGGCCGACCTCGTCGCTCAGCTCTATGAGCGGCAGGCGAGGACCGTCGAGTTCAGGCCTGGCGTGGTCCGGATGCTCGCGGCCCAGCAGATCACGGTGGTGCGCCTCGACGGCTCGGGGACGGTGACCTCCGCCTGGGGACCCCAGGGCGCCAGGCGGGCGGTGTTACCGGCGGAGATTCTGGCGGAGATTCTGGCGAGGTCGGCGGCCGGAGACCCGGTCGGCAAGGCCACCACGGTCACAGGACGTCGGGTGAACCTCGCCGCACGGCCGTTGCCGGCCGGGGGTGCGGTGGTGCTCGTCCAGCCTGCGTCCCAGGGCAGGGAGCTCACCGTGCCGGTGTCACGCCGACTCGCGGTCGCGCTCCTCGTCGGCCTCGCATCCGCGTCGGCGGCGGGCCTGCTGCTCGCTCGCCGGCTCGCATATCCACTGCGCGCGATGGCAACCGCCGCCCTCGCACTGGCAGCCGGCCACCGCGACGTCCGGGTAGCGGTGGCCGGGACGTCCGAGCTGGCCGAGGTGGGTGAGGCCCTCAACCGACTCGCCACCGCACTGGTGACCAGCGAGGAACGGCAGCGCGAGTTCCTGCTGTCGATCTCCCACGAGCTGCGCACACCGCTGACCGCCATCCGCGGCTTCGCCGAGGCCCTCGCCGATGGGGTCACCGCACCCGACGAGGTGCCGGCGAGCGGGCGGGTGATACTCGCCGAAGCGCTGCGGTTGGACCGGCTGGTCCGCGACCTTCTGGACCTGGCCCGCCTGGGCGCGGACGATTTCCACGTCGACCTGACCCCGGTCGACCTGACCGCCGTCGTGAGAGCCGCCGCGCAGGTGTGGGAGAAACGCTGCTCCGCCGAAGGCGTCCGGCTTCAGGCGGAGCTTCCGGTCGGGCCGGTCGTCGCCGTCACTGACGCGGCCCGGTGCCGCCAGATCCTCGACGGGCTGGCCGAGAACGCGCTGCGCGTCGTACCGAGTGGAGCCCCGATCGTGTTCGCGCTCCGGGAGGAAGGCGCGATCACCGCGCTCGAGGTCCGCGACGGAGGACCCGGCCTCACCCCCGGGGACTGTGCGGTCGCGTTCGAACGGTCCGCGCTCTACGAGCGTTACCGCGGCATCCGCCCCGTCTCCACCGGCCTCGGCCTCGCTCTGGTCGCCGGGCTCACGGCACGACTCGGCGGCCGTGCCGAGGCCGGTACCGCGCCTGAGGGCGGGGCGGCGTTCACCATCCGGCTGCCCACCGCCGGAGGCCCCAAAGATCAGGACCTGCAGCTCAGCAGGCCGGCACAAGCACCCGGACCGCCGAACGGGTCTGGCCGTCGACGCGGGCCACGACCCTGACCGTGTCCCCGACCTTCACCGCCGAAACATCCACCTTGTCCCTGCCGTGGTGTACAACCGCAGCCGCCATGGTCCGCGTCACGATCCACCCTGAGGAACCACCATGTGCCTTCGGCCAGAGCAACGTCAGAATCGGGTAAGGGCACCCGGCGGAAAGACATTCGATCAGTGATCGTCGGGCTTTTCCGGCCCATCGGACGTCCCGGGCTGGTCAGGCCGGCCGGCCATGCCGCTGAACACGCCGAGCCCTCCGAACGCCCTGGCCAGGTCACTCGGGATGATCCAGACCTTGTTCGCGTCGCCCGCCGCGATGCGCGGCAGGGTCTGCAGGTACTGGTAGGCGAGAAGCTTCTGATCGGGGTTGCCGTCATGAATCGCCCGGAACACCGTGGCGATGGCCTGGGACTCCCCCTCCGCGGAAAGAATCTTCGCTTCCTTCTCGCCCTCGGCCCGCAGGATCGCGGCCTGTTTCGCACCCTCGGCCCGCAGGATCTCACTCTGCTTGATACCCTCGGCCGACAGAATCGCTGCCCGACGGTCCCGCTCGGCGCGCATCTGCTTCTCCATCGAGTCCTGGATCGACGGCGGTGGATCAATAGCTTTGAGCTCCACCCGGTTCACCCGGATGCCCCACTTACCGGTCGCCTCGTCGAGCACACCACGCAACCGGGTATTGATCTCATCGCGGGAGGTCAGGGTCTGCTCAAGGTTCAGACTGCCGATCACATTGCGCAAAGTGGTGACGGTGAGCTGTTCGATCGCCCGGATGACATCAGCGATCTCATAGGTGGACGCACGTGGATCGGTGACCTGGAAATAGATCACCGTGTCGATGCCGACGACAAGATTGTCCTCGGTGATCACCGGTTGGGGTGGAAAAGTCACCACCTGCTCACGCATATCGACACGCTCGCGGATCCGGTCCACCGCGGGAATAACAAGGGCGACCCCCGGAGTGAGGGTCCGGTGGTAGCGACCCAGCCGCTCGACCACGACCGCACGGGCCTGCGGGACGACCCGCACCGATCGGGCGAGGAACACCACCAGCACCAGCACGACAACGGCAGCTGCGATCATCCCGGCCATCAGAACAGACCTGCCGTCATCCGTGAGGCCTCCATGTTCGTTCTCATCGCGGGGATGCCTCCCGCTCCGGTCCCGTGCTGGTCGCGTCCTCCTGGTCCCATGCAGTCACAGCTTCGGACTACAGCTCGGCGGGGTGGACCACGGCCGTCGCACCGTCGATGCGCAGCACTCGGACGCTCGTGCCCGGTTCGAGGGTCTGGCCCGCGAACGTCACACGAGCCGACCACACCTCACCACGAATCTTGACGCGGCCGTCACCACCGTCGACCGCTTCCACGACAATGCCGGTTGCGCCGATCAGTGCGTCCATGCCCGTAGCGATCTCGGGTGACTGATGCAGGTGGCGGCGTGCGACGGGCCGCAGCCCGAGCAGGAGCGCGGCCGAGACCACGGTGAACGCCACGAGCTGGGCGATAATGCCACCCCCGACCCCGGCGACGATCGATGCGGCAAGAGCCGCGAGCGCCGCCATCCCGAGAATGAGTGCCAGCGTCAGCATTTCGCCCACGCCGAGAGCCCCGGCGATCACCAACCACCACAGCCACTCCGGCATACCAGCATCGTAGGCACCTCGGGATCCAGTGTGAATATGGAAACCTCCCATCAGGCACACCCGACCGGTGGACACACGGCGGATGGCACACCAGAACGAACAGATGGCCTACTCCGTCCACGAAACACAGGATGGCATGCCGTGTCGGATATGTCAGGCGTTCATCGGAATCCCACCCACGTCGGATGGAAGACTCCGTATACAGGCCCACACAGCCATTAATATCATTACCGGGACGGATGGTGAGTGTCACCGGCGGACGGGTGTGACGCATGATCGGGGGCGGAGCTGGTGGCAGTGTGGGCAGTGTTCTCGGAGGTGGCGACGGTTTTGTCGCGAGACAGTCCGAGTTGAGCTTCCTTTCCGCACGGTTGGAGGAGGCCCGAAGCGGACGACTCACCGCTGTTATGATCACCGGCGAGCAGGGGGTCGGTAAGACCACCCTCGTACGGCGGTTTCTTGCCCGACTCGGTAGCGACACCCGAGCCCTGGTCTCAGGCGGGGACGAAGCCGAGTCGTCCCTGGCCTTCGCGGCCGTCACCCAGCTGCTCAGCGGCGTTGACGAGCCGCTGATCGAACCGTCCCTCGCCACATCCGAGGGCAGTGCCGAGGATCCGTTACGTGTCGGAGCCGTCCTGGTGGCGCTGGCCGGTCAGCTGCTCACCGAATGCGCGACCGTCGTGATCGTCCTCGACGACGTTCACTGGGCGGACGCCGCCTCCCAGCAGGCCCTGGCCTTCGCCCTGCGCCGGCTGCGCACCGACTCCGTGCTGTGCGTGATGGCGATGCCGACCGTACCGGCGGTGCCTCTCACCGATGGCCTACGGCGTTTCCTCGCCGAACGCGGCGAGCCGTTGCGGCTGGGTGGCCTCAGTCCCACCGAGCTGCGGGAGCTGTCCGGCCTGCTTTCCGATGATCCGATGTCGTCCCACGCAGCCACCCGGATCTTCGAGCTGACCGGAGGCAATCCGCTGCATGCCCGCGCGTTGTTGGAGGAGCTTCCTTCCGGAGCGCTTGACAACGACACCGCACCGCTGCCCGCTCCACGTTCGTTCGCGCTGGTGGTGCTGGGCCGCCTCGCGCAGTGCCCACCTGAGGGACGTGCGCTGACGACGGCCGCCGCGGTACTCGGCAGATCCTGCCGGCTGACGGACGCGGCTGTGATCGCTGGCGTCGAAGCTCCACTCGCCGCCCTGGAACAGGCGGTCACCTCATCACTGCTGATCGAGGAAATCACCCCGATGGAGCATCGGATCGCGTTTGCGCATCCGCTCGTACGCTCGGCGATCTACCACGACCTCGGCCCGGCGCAACGGTCGGCCCTGCACCTGCGGGCCGCTGAACTAGCCCATGACGACCAGGTCGGGCTACGGCACCGTATTGCGGCGACCATGGTCCCCGATTCGGAACTCGCCGCCGAGGTCACGAGGGCCGCGGAGTCCCTGGCCGTCGAAGGCCGGTGGGCGGCTGCCGGAAACCTGATGGTGGACGCGGCACGGTTGAGCCCGGACCGTGCCGCCCGGGAACGGATGTTCGTCGACGCCACCGACTTCCTGCTGTACGCGGGCGAGCTGGCCCGAGCCGCACGCCAGATCGACCAGGCCGGCCATATAGAGGACCCGGCGCGGCGCAACTACATCGCGGGACGGCTCACACTCGTCCAGGGCGACTTCAAGGACGCCACCGCGTTTCTGCGCGACGCGTGGGACGCCGTCAACCCCGTGGCCGATCCGACCTTCGCTCGAACGGTGGCGGAGCTCACCGCCCTGACGCTGTCGTTCCAGGGCCTCAATCACGAGGCCGCGATGTGGGGCTTTCGCGCCATGGATGTTCCGGACACGCCCGCCGTCCGCCCGTGGCAGCTCATCGACATCCTGATCAGCGCACTGCTCGGATCAGGACAGTTCGCCAGAGCACGAGACCTCGCCGCGACCGTCCGGGAGCCCTACCCGAGTCAACGCGACGGACTGTTCGGCAGGGCATACGTCCTGCTGATGTCCGACAGCCTTCAGGAGGCCCGGGAGGCGTTCACGGTCGCCGCGACCGCCTACCGCCAGCACGGATCGGTGGGCTATGCGCTCGGGGCTCTCGCCTTCCTCTCCGATGTCGAGTACCGGCTCGGAGCATGGGACGACGCCGTCCTGCACGCGGAGCTCGCCACCTCGATCGCGATCGACGCGGAACAGCACTGGATGGTGCCGCTGTGTCATTCGGTTGCCGCCGCACCACTGGCCGGCCGTAACCTCGCGGCCGCTACCGAACTCCTGAAAACCGTGGACGATCCGGCGTGGCCGAAGAACGACAGCGCGCAGGGACTCGCCGGGATCGCACGGGCCAGGCTGGCACACGCCGCCGGCAACGCCGAGGGCGTGGAAGCCTCACTGTCGATCTTCACCACCATGACCACGATGGCCTCGGCCGAACCGGCCTGGGCGCAGTGGCGGCCGATGTATGCCGAGGCACTCGCGGCCCTCGGTCGCCCGGACGAGGCCGACGAATGCCTTCGCCCCCTCGAGGAGAGCGCGGCCTTCCACAACCACCGTTCGTCGCTGGTGGCCTGTGCCTGGGCCCGCGCGGCAGTGGAGATCGCACGGCGGCGACCAGCGGCGGCCGAGGAGGCATACCGCGAGGGCCTGGTGTCGGCGGAGGATCAGCCGATCCCGTTCGAACGGGCCCTGCTCGAGTTCGGCTACGGGCAGTTCCTGCGCCGTGCCGGTCGACGCGGCGAAGCCGCGACCGTCCTGGAGTCCGCGCAGCTGCGCCTCGAAGCACTCGGGGCCAAGCCGTACCTGATCCGCTGCGACCGGGAACTCGCCGCCTGCGGGCGCGCCCCGGCCCGGCGCCGAGAACCACAGCCGGTCGAGTCCCTCACCCCGCAGGAGCAGACGGTGACCAGTCTCGTCTGCTCCGGAATGTCCAACCGGGAGATCGCCGCCGAGCTCGTACTCAGCGTCAAGACCATCGAGTACCACCTCGGCAACATCTACGCGAAGCTCGGCGTGCGGTCTCGTACCCAACTCGCAGCTGTCCTGCGTTCGACGTGACGAACACCGGTTCACCACCGCCGGTCCGCCGGACACCCGATCTCGGGTTCACCGGGTATGAGGCCCACCAGGATGAGGAAGGAGAGCGAAACCCAGGGAAATCCCCGGGGCCGGCCTCGCGCGACAGAGCTACCGTCAGCAGAGCGGGGAACCGGATGCGAAACAGAAGGTGGTGGCATGCCGCGATGTCGGGCGCGGAGGGTGCGGACGCGACACCCGCTACCGTGCGGCTCGTTGTGGAACTGACACCGGCCGACGGAAACCGCGTCGATGGCCGGGTCCGCTTCGACGACAACCGCACCGCGGAGTTCCACGGCTGGATGGACCTGCTCGGCCTCCTGGAAAACGCGGTCACCGCGCACCGACCACCCGCTCCGTATACCTGATCTCGCGGGAACCGTGACCATCGTGGATGGACATTCCTTCCCGAGGTCCGGGCACCGCAACCGAAACAACGCCCATATCGGTACAGAACTTACCCCGAGTCATCGGGACTCAGGGAAATTCCTGAGGCGATGTGCATTCCACCCGTACCATACTTGCGACGGTCACCGACGGGAAAGACATGGGGACGAGCCGGGACGACGTACCCGTAAATCCTCGACGAACGCCCGGTGCAACCTCTTGAAGAGAAAGTCCTGAAGGGATAGGACGTGCCTGTAACGCTGAGAGTTGTCAGCGGGGTTCATGATGTGACCGTGCCGACCGACCGACCCTTTGTGATCGGTCGCGGCCGGACGGCTGATCTCGTGCTGGCGGATTCTCGGGTTTCGCGTCAGCATCTGGTGATCGAACCCGCGGATCGCGGTTGGAGCGTGCGCGACGTGAGCTCCAACGGCACGTGGCTCGATGGTAAGCGGGTGCGGCAGGTGGCCGTGGAAAACGGGTTACGGCTGCGGCTCGGCACGCCTACCGGGCCCGAGGTCGCCGTTCTACCGCTTCCCGCGGTCCTGTCCGGACTTCGTGAGCAGGAGCCGGATCCGCACTCCCAGATGCAGACGCTGCGGCCAGACAGCCCGGGTTATATGCCCGGCCCGAAGCTTCCGCGCCCCGGTGGTGCCGGTCATGCCGATGGTGCCGACGACCCGCCCGGGTCGGAGAGTCTGGAACGTGAACATGAGCGTCAGAACGTCTACCGGCTGGTTCGTGGCACCTTGTCGATCGGGCGGTCCAGGGGCAACGACATCGTGGTGGGAGATCTACTCGCCTCCCGGCAACATGCCGAACTTCTGATCGGGGAGAGCGGTGTCGAGATCGTCGATCTGGGATCGGCGAACGGAACCTTCGTCAATGGCTCCCGGATCACCAGAACGCTTCTTACCCAGCGTGACGTAATAGCCGTCGGACATCATCTCTTCCAGGTCGAGGGCGACCAGCTGGTCGAGTATCTGGACTCCGGAGACGTCACCTTTGAAGCGGACGGGCTGAGCGTGTTCGCCGGTGGCGCGCAGATCCTGCACGAGGTGAGTTTCCGGCTGCCGGGACGGGCTCTGCTGGCTGTCATCGGCCCGAGCGGGTCCGGGAAGTCAACGTTGCTGAACGCATTGACCGGGTTCCGGCCGGCAGACCAGGGCACGGTCCGTTACGCCGGACGGGACATGTACCTCGAGTACGACGAACTGCGTCGCAGGATCGGTCATGTCCCTCAGGACGATCTGCTGCACACGACACTGACCGTCCACAAGGCCCTCGAGTACGGGGCGGAGCTGCGTTTCCCGCCGGACACCACGAAGGTCGAGCGGCGGGCCCGGGTGGACGAGGTCCTTGACGAGCTGGGCCTGGCGCATCGGGCCGGCCTCGTGGTGCAGAATCTGTCCGGTGGCCAGAGAAAACGCACCAGCGTTGCGCTGGAACTGTTGACCAGGCCCACACTCCTGTTCCTGGACGAGCCTACATCCGGCCTTGATCCGGGCCTGGACAAAAACGTCATGGGTTCCCTTCGTAAACTGGCCAACGACGGGCGAACGGTCGTCGTCGTAACCCACAGTGTCGCACAGCTCGATATCTGCGATTACATTCTGGTACTCGCCAGAGGCGGGAACATCGCCTACTTCGGCCCGCCACAGAATGCATTGTCATTTCTCGGGCAGACTTCCTGGCCCGACGTCTTCGAAATGCTGGAGATGACTCCCGGGGTCGAGCTGGCAGCCCGCTTCCGGGATTCTCGATACTACGTTCCGGCGTCGGTGACCGCTCCGCCGGCCCGGCCCGTGCCGACGGAGCTGCCGAGCGTTCGCCAGCAGTCGGTGCTGGCGCAGACGATGACCCTGAGCCGCCGATTCCTGAGCGTCATCGCGTCGGACCGCTCGTATCTCGGGCTCATCATTGCTTTTCCGTTCCTGCTGGGAATCATGCCACGGGTCGTGGGGCGCAACCTGGACGCGCTGCCCAACCGGCCGAACCAGGACGCACCGCTGATACTCCTCGTGCTGGTGCTGTGCGCATGCTTCATGGGCATGGCCAACTCGGTTCGAGAAATCGTCAAGGAGCGGGCGATCTACCGTCGGGAACGGGCCATCGGACTGTCGAGAACCGCCTACCTGGCGTCGAAGGTCCTCGTCCTCGCGCTGGTCACCGCCTTGCAGAGCATCGTGTTCACGACGATCGGCATCCTCGGCCATGAGCCGCGAAACGCGGTGGCATTCGGTTCCCCGCTGTTCGAAATGATTCTCGCCGTGACCGTGATCTCGCTGTCCTCGGCGATGATCGGTCTGGTGGTTTCATCGCTGGTGGACAACGCGGACAAGGCCATGCCACTGCTGGTGCTCATCACCATGTCACAGGTCATGTTCAGCGGGGGCCTGGTCGCGGTGGACGGCAAACCCGGGCTGAAGGAACTCAGTTCCATCGCGCCGGCCCGATGGGGTTTCGCAGCCGTCGCCTCGGCTACCGACCTCAACAACGTGCAGAAACTCGGCGACCGGCAGCTGAACCCGGACAGCAGGGCCGATCCCGTGTGGGCGCACACGGCGTCCGTTTACATCACGGACATCCTCGCGTGCGTCGCCCTCGGCATCCTCGGCGTACTTGTCACGGCGTTGCTACTGAAACGGATGGAACCCAAGATCGTAAACCGGAGGAGCCGGCCGAGCCACGAAGGCGTCCAATGACCTTCTAGAGTTGGCTTTCCGAGCCTGACCTTCCTGACCTTCCTGACCTCCTGGACCTTCCGGTGGTCAGCCGCCATTCGAAATCATTCAGCGTCAGTGACGCATGCACTGAGGAGAATCTGTGACGGCGCGGCAGCGACGACTCAAAGCCCATGATCGACAACTGCTCCGAGACCAGCCAATGGCCGAGGAGCAGCTGACCGACTACCCGGTCGGCTGGTATTTCGCGCGCTTCAGCGAGGATCTTGCCCCAGGCCAGGTGGTACCTGTGGAGTTCATGTCCCACCAGTTCGCGCTCTTCCGCGGCCAGAACGGCACCGTCGGCATGGTTGACAGTCAGTGCTGCCACATGGGGGCTGACCTGGGCCGCTGTGGCACGGTTGCCGGGGACCGGCTTGTGTGCGGATATCACGCCTGGGAGTTCAACGCCGCCGGGCGGTGTACCGCGATTCCCAAGGTCCAGCCGGCCCGGATTCCGCCACGAGCCCGTCAGCGTGCGGTACCGGTACTCGAACGAGCGGGGAACATCTGGTTCTGGTATGGCCCCGAACCGACCCGGGAACTCCTGGATATCTCATGCTTCGACTCGCCCCGGTACACGAACATCAAAGGTCAGATCCACATCGGCCGAAGCAACCCGTTGCCAATGTTCGAACATGTCGCCGATTCATATCACTTTCCACACAATCACAGGGCTGCGGGATCGCTCGAGTACTTGGTGACCGCCAACGACGGGCATCGTTTCGAGTTCCAGCTACAACCCACGCCGGGCAGCAAGGGGGTCAACGTCCAGCGGTTCTTCAAGCCCCACGCCTTCATCGAGATGGCAGGGCCGTGCATCGCCGTCTACCGTGCGCAGAAAGATGGGACGATCAACCGGACCTCGCCCCTGCTGACAGTCCTGATCGGTGTCACACCGGTCCGGGAGAACGTCACGGTTCTCGCCTGGCGGATCGCCGTCCGCAGGATCGGTCCGAACATCCCCTTCGGCCCGCTGAACTGGCTGCTCGCCCGCGCCCTCTGGTTCGTCATCGCCTGGAACGTGCACGTCGACCTGGAAGTCCTGAAGTGGATGAGACCACCGGCCAAGACCCTGTGGGTGAAGCCCGACGGTTCATCCGTCCGCGAGTACCGGAACTTCTACCATCGAAACATCATCGCAGGCTGGCGCCCTGGTGTGCAGCCGGTCGTGGACGAGTCGGAACCCCAGCTGGAACCGCAGTCCGGTGGCAGCCGGGACTGATCAGCGGTCCGGCGGCGCGGCGGCTTCCCAGCCTGGATGCTCCCGGCGTGCCCAGTATCGGGGGACGACGCCCGTGCGCATGCCCGTGCGGGCAACCGGGTCCCGGCTGGCGAACCAGATGTGGCCGGTGGCAACGATGACCACCGCGTACGCCAGCCAGTCGTGGACGAACGTCGCGCCCGTGCGCCAGCGCACTGGCCAGGAGTTGCCGTAGCGCATGAGCAACCCGGTGCCGAACATGACCAGGACCGAACCGGCGACGAAGGCGGCGTTGAGCTTCTGACCGGGGTTGAACTTGCCGATCGGGATCCGGCCGCCGCGGCGGTCACGGCTGCGCAGCCAGGCCCAGTCCGCGGCGGTGAACCGGTTGAGCAGGCCCAGGTCATGCCGGTAGGCGGCGGACAACCCGCCGATCAGCATCGGAAGCGGGAGCGCGATCCCGGCATAGACGTGCACGGTCTCCACCAGGTGGCGCCGGCCCACCAGTATCGATAGCGGCCCTATGTAGAGCACGGACGCGGTGGCGACGCACACGCCCATCAGGGCCGCGGTCGTCCGGTGCACCCACCGTTGCATGCGGGTGAAACGGTGCAGCAGCTCAGCTGGTTGCGTCATCATCGCGTCCGTTCGAGTGCCCGACCCAGGCGTCGACGTCATAGCCGTCTTCTTCCCAGTAACCAGGATGGACACGGTCGGTGACTTCGATCTCACCGAGCCACTTCAACGACTTGTAGCCGTACATCGGCGCCACGTAGAGCCGGACGGGGCCGCCATGGTCGTGTGTGACAGGACCTCCGAGCATGCTCAGGGCGACCAGGACGTCCGGCCGCCGAGCCTGGTCGAGGGTCAGGCTTTCGGTGTAGACGCCGTCGAACGACCGGATGGTCACCGCCTGCGCCCCCGGCTGGACGTGCGCCGCGTCGAGGAGTTCCGCCAGCCGGACGCCGGACCAGGCCACATCGGATACCCGCCATCCGGTGACGCACTGGAAGTCGCGGGTGAGCGCGGTCTGCGGCATGGCGTGAAGCTGGTCGAGGGTGAGGGTTGCAGGTCGGCCGACCAGGCCCGTGACACGCAGCCGGTAGTCCGCCGCGGTGCGGGTGGGCACGGTGGAGGTCACCGAGTAGAAGCGGAAACCGCCCGCGTCCGGGAACAGATTCGTGAGACCGGTCGGGTCTCTGCTCTGGATCGGTGCGGTGATTTGCTCCAGCCGACGCTGGATTCCGGCGCCGGTCACGACACCGACCGCACCGAGCCCGAGCAGACCGAGGATGACGCGTCGGCCTACCGGCGCCCCAGCCCCTCGCGGACTCATGTGGATGAGCTAACACGCACACGGCAAGGGTACGCAACGTCCGCGGAGGAGCTCGCCCTCGTACTCGGGCAGAACGAGCTTCAGGCAGAGATGCGGCGCAGCACGTTGCGGTCGGTGTGCGCCTGCGGCTCGGGCCAGAGACTGTAGATGATTGTCGTCGTTGACGTGTACGCCATGCTGCCGTCAGCCTGAACGCTGATCGTGACTTCGTAGCCGGTTGTGCGGGCCGCGTTCGCGAGGTAGAGGTTGGACAGGACGCCGTACGTCTCGGAACCCAGTTCCGCCCGCAGCGTGAACTCCACCGCGTCCGGCGCCACCGTGCCGCCTGCGATCAGGGTCGATCCGCGGGGCACCATGAAGCAGCGCATGACCTGGCCGGCTGCCGCGTCCCACAGCCAGTAGCCGATCTCGGTGTGGAACGGGTTCTCCTCGTCGCCACGCCATGCCGCGGTGCGGTAGTCGAGCCCGTAGAGCACCTGGGTACCGTTCTCGACCGGGCCGAAGGGCTTGAACGTCATCCGCTCGCGGTAGGGCGTCTCCAGGATGCGACCCTCGACATGCGAGTACGCGACATCGACGCCCTCGTTGCCCTCCCACTCGCCGGCCAGCGCCGCCAGCGGTCCGAACTCGATGGCTTGCGTCGTCATCAGAAACCCTTTCAAGGCACCCAAACCATGAACGAACCATGCAGGCCCACGTTAGCGGTTGAGATGTCGCCATCCGTTCCGAGAGGCTCCGATGCGAAGGAGCGCACAAACACAATCGGATTTCGCCGATAGAGGAACAGCTCCGGTCAAGATCGGGTATGGGCCGTATCTCCGCCGAACGAGGTCACGACTTCCGGCCGACGCCGCAATACCCGTCCACCGGGGCGGGAAGACTGCCGTCCGGGGTCGGTTCGGGCCGCCAGTGGGTGTGCCGCACCACTCCGGGTTCGATGAGTTCCAGCCCGTCGAAGCGGCGGGCGATCTGCTCGGGGGTACGCAGGATGTACGGGACGGCACCGGTCTCGTTGTAGTCGTCCTGGGCCTCGTCGAACGCGCCGCCGCCAGCGGGGCGGGTGCCGTCGTAGGTCGCCAGATAGCTGCCCGGCGGCAGGGTGCCCATCAACCGTTTCACGATGGACAGCACCTCGTCGTCGTTGACGATGTGCCCCAGGATCCCCATCAGCATGAGTGCGACCGGTCGGTCGAAGTCCAGGGTGCGCGCGGCTCCGGCCAGGATGGTGTCGGGATCCCGCAGGTCGGCGTCGAGGTAGTCCGTGGCCCCTTCGGGAGTGCTGACCAGCAGCGCGCGGGCGTGAACCAGGACCAGGGGGTCGTTGTCGACGTAGACGATCCGGGAGTCCGGGGCGACCCGCTGGGCGACTTCATGGGTGTTGTCGGCGGTGGGAAGGCCCGTGCCGATGTCGAGGAACTGCCGGATCCCCGCCTCACCGGCCAGATAGCGGACCGCGCGGGTAAGAAAACCGCGGGAGGCACGGGCGAGCTCGCCGATCCCCGGGAAGACCTTGACGTATTCGTCCCCGGCCTCCCGGTCCACCGGATAGCAGTCCTTGCCGCCCAACCAATAGTTCCAGATCCGGGCCGAGTGTGGTACCGAGGTGTTGATCCTCGACCACAGGTCCTGCTCGGACGGCGTCTCGCCTGTCATGGGCGTGGTCTCTCCTGGTGTACGCAATGTCCAAGGTCGCCCCATACCGTAGCCGCACGGTCAGGACCTGCCCACATCACCTGACCGGTTCCCCGGGATGCCGGCCCACCGGGAGCCGGGAGCCGGGATGCCGGCCCACCGGGAGCCGGGAGCCGGGATGCCGGCCCACCGGGAGCCGGGAGCCGGGAGCCGGGATGCCGGCCCACCGGGAGCCGGGAGCCGGGATGCCGGCCCACCGGGAGCCGGGAGCCGGGATGCCGGCCCACCGGGAGCCGGGAGCCGGGATGCCGGCCCACCGGGAGCCGGGAGCCGGGAGCCGGCCCACCGGGATGCCGGCCTCGCGGCTTACCGATGAACGGTATAGTCTCCGCTTGTACGCGAGAAGTGCCATCCCCGGGTTCGCGACCCGGCCGGTTCCACTACCGTGGAAGGTCCAGCTCCCTCGCCTTATCTTCCGCCGGCCTGATGACTGAGCTGTCCAGCGTCGCCAGCAAGGTATCCTGGTTCTCGTAGTGCAGAATTGGCAGTACCCAATGATATCTTCTTTGTAGGTCGATGAACATTCCGTAGGCGGCGTTGGGAGAAGAATCAGAAAGATCCGGAAAATTCGATCCTGCCAGGAGCGGCCGCACCGGGACAATGCACTGGGGAATAATCGTTGCCAACTCATGTGGCACACTGCTGGGATCAGTGAGATCCGCCACGATGAAACGTGCCAGGTGGGCCAGAACGCTCACGGTCTCAGTAGAGTCCCGCCGGGACGGCTGCGCGAAGTCGAACAGTACGGGTAGGTAGTCGTGCCGGCGTAACTCGGTCCGCAGGGAATCCAACACCGGTTTACGATCGGCGGAGAATCGACCAAGGATCAACACAACTTTCGATGTCACAGTGTCGATGACGTCCCGCAGCCGTTCATTGTTCAACAACAGGTACATGAACTGGGCGACATCGATATTATCTACCGTTAACGCGGACTCTTCGTCGGCTGGCGTAATAACCAGGTCCTGCTGCATCGTTCCCGTTAGTCGTGTCTTCCAGACGGTGCTTCCATAGACACGGCAGCCCGAAATGTCTGCACCAGAAAGATCCATATCGACCAGGCGGGCCAGCGCAAGGCTGCCACCGCGGAGAACAGCATCCGCTAGGCACACACCACTTAGATTGGCGCCTGTGAAGTCAACCCGGGGTGCAGCTGCCCGACGCATGACCGCGTTATCCATGTCGGCGGTGCAGAAGTTCGCCTCGGTGAGGTCGGTAGCAGTGAGATCGGCATCCCTGAAGCTGGCTCCGATCAGCTCGGCCGACACGAGAGCGGCGCCTGTGAGATTTGCCCGGGTGAAATCCGACGGTGTGGCGGAAACTCGGGTAAGGTCCGCGTCTCGCAGATCGGCGTCGTGGAAGTCGGCACCGGACAGGTTTGCCCCGGCCAGGTTTGCTCCAGTCAGCTTCGCTCGGCGTAGGTTGGCCCCCATGAGCTTGGCCTCGCGTAGGTCCGCGCCGGTCAGATCGGCCAAGTGCAGCTTCGCGCCGGTGAGGTCGGCCCCCGACAGATCGATGCCCTTATAACTTCCGGTCAGATAAACCCCGGACAGCTCCAGGTATATAGATTCCTGTCGTCGCCAAGTGTTCCATCCCTCGACACCAACCGTATTCAGGAAAGACACCAGAGGATGGTCGTGAGGCGGGCGGTCGATTTCAGTTTCATACAGAGCGAGGGCTTCTTCATATTCATTGTTCACCGCCTTCCAGCGGACGTTGATGTCTTTCCAGACCATCTGTCCCGCAGGTGAGAAAGCATCATCGTCACGCCGCAGCGAATCGGACTCTGCCGCCAGTAGGTTGACACGCTCCTGGATGTCAGCGATGCGCCGTTCCAGCTCCTGCACGGCCGGTCGCGGGCCCGTCGCCTCGGTACCCACAGGCTCTGCCACCGGCCTGCCGCGGAGTCCGCGCAACCCCCGGCTCAGGACCAGTCGGAGCCGGTCGACAGGCCCGCCCCCGGTCAGCTCCCTGTCGAACAACCACGCCCTCCCCGTCCGGTTTCAACCGCCGCCCGCATCCAATGATGCAATACTTACACAAAGAGTGGAGCTCCGACGCAGTTGCCAATCATGGACCGCGCCGGCCACAATGACCCGACGCGCCGCGGATGCCGACGGCAGCCGTCCCCGCCGTCACCCTCCGGTCGGGGCCTATGCTGACCTGTGCGACAGGCACGCGGTTCCGAGGAAATCTGAACCGCCGGACCGTCCCGACGGTCGGGGGTGCCCTCCTGTTCGGGCGCGACATCGACCGCGACCGGCTGTTCCCCACCCGATTCCGAGTCACCCTGTTCACGGCACGGGTCGGCACGCCCTCGCTCGACCCGAAAGACCAGACGATCCTCGACGCACTCACTGACCACGGCGCCCTGACAAGCGAGATTGCCAAGAAGATCGAACTGTCCACCCGCGCCACCAGGACCCGCCTGGCCAGACTGGTGGAACGCGGACTTGTCCGAGAGCTCGGCGCGGGTCCGCGCGATCCCGGACGCCGCTACTTCCGCGCAACCTGAACTGGAGCCGCCGCGGCTGGTGGACGCCAGCCGGCACGCCGGTCTGACGCTCGCCGCGAACATCGCGGCCGACTGCGACGCCGAACGAAGGTCGGCAAACTCTCAACCATAGAACCATGGGGGGTCCAGGGGACTCGGCCCCCTGGGCAGACAATGCGAAACAAGCAGGTCAGACCCTGTCTGACACACTTCACCCCGAGTGGAGCGGGCGACGGGAATCGAACCCGCGTTGCAAGCTTGGGAAGCTCGTGTTCTGCCTCTGAACTACGCCCGCGTAGTACGAACAGCATCGTACAGTCTCGCGGCGGCACCGCGTCCAGGACCCGGCCGGGCGCGCCGGAGCCGCGCCGACCGGCCCGAAGTGGTACGGCGGAAGCGGCCGGCCTGGGCGGCGGACACCCCGAGCCGCTAGCGTGCTGGGACGTGCTGCTGTCTGACCGGGATATCCGGGCCGAGATCACCGTGGGACGGGTGTGCCTGGAGCCGTACGATCCGGCGCTCGTCCAGCCGAGCAGTATCGACCTGCGGCTCGACCGGTGGTTCCGGGTGTTCCAGAACCACCGGTACAGCCACATCGACCCCGCCATCGAGCAGGAGGACCTGACCGATCTCATCGCGCCGGACGGCGACGAGCCGTTCGTCCTGCATCCGGGTGAGTTCGTACTGGGCTCGACGCTGGAGGTCATCACGCTGCCGGACGACCTCGCCGGCCGGCTGGAGGGCAAGTCCAGCCTCGGGCGTCTCGGCCTGCTCACCCACTCCACCGCGGGCTTCATCGACCCGGGTTTCTCCGGCCATGTGACCCTCGAGCTGTCGAACGTCGCAACCTTGCCGATCAAACTCTGGCCGGGCATGAAGATCGGCCAGCTCTGCCTGTTCCGGTTGTCCTCCCCGGCCACGCATCCCTATGGCTCGACCGTGTACGGCTCCCGCTACCAGGGCCAGCGCGGCCCGACCCCGTCCCGTGCCTACCGCGACTTCACCCGCGCCGCCGTCCCCCCGGGCGACCGCGACCCGGAGTAACGGAACGTGACACAAGGTCGATCCCCGCGGCAGAACAGTCAACCGGTCGGCTGAGAGCGGAAGCGCACGGGCTGCCGGCCGGCCGGTTGGGCGGGACGCGGCCGGGCCGGCATGGGCGGCACGTCACGGCATACCGGGCGCTCGACGGACACCTCCACCGCCTCACCGTGGTGGACGATCTCGATCGGATCACCACGCAGCAACGTGTAGGACGCGGTGGAGTCGGTGACCTCGACCCGTAGCCGCCGTCCCCGCGGGCACAGGACGAACGCCAGCCGGCTGATCCCCTCCGGCAGGCGGGGCGCAAACGACAGGACCCCCGGGTGGTCGCGCAGCCCGCCGAATCCCTCGACCAGCACGATCCAGCTTCCGGCCAGCGACGCGATGTGCAGGCCGTCGACGGCCGCGCCGTGCAGGTCGCGTAGGTCCACCAGGGCGGCCTCCCGCAGGTAGTCATGGGCGAGACCGAGATGGCCGACCTCGGCGGCCAGCACCGCCTGGCAGGACGCGGACAACGAAGAGTCACGGACTGTCAACGCCTCGTAGTACGCGAAGTTACGTACCTTCTGCTCGTCGGTGAACGCATCCCCCCGGCGCTGCATCGCCAGCACCAGATCGGCCTGCTTGACCACCTGTTTGCGGTACAGGTCGAAGTAGGGGAAGTGCAGCAGCAACGGGTACTGGTCGGGACGCGTGTGCGCGAAGTCCCACACCTGATGGCCGGTGAACCCCTCCGACTGGGGATGCACCCCCAGCTTCTCGTCGTAGGGGATGTACATGTCCTCGGCGGCGTCCCGCCAGGACGCGGTCTCCTCCGCGTCCACACCCAGTTCACGCGCCCTGTCGGGGTGTCGCCGGACCGCGTTCGCCGCCTCCACCAGGTTGTGCTGCGCCATCAGGTTCGTGTAGACGTTGTTGTCCGCGATAGCGCTGTACTCGTCCGGTCCGGTCACCCCGTCGATGTTGAAGCGGCCGTCCAGGTCGTGGTGGCCCAGGGACCGCCACAGCCGGGCTGTTTCCACCAGCAGCTCCAGGCCGACGTCCCGCTCGAAAACGTCGTCCTCGGTGGCCGAGACATACCGGACGACCGCGTCCGCGATGTTCGCCCCGACGTGGAACGCCGCCGTGCCCGCCGGCCAGTAGCCGGAGCACTCCTCCCCGTGAATCGTCCGCCATGGGAACGCCGCACCGGACAGGCCGAGCAGGCGGGCCCGCTCCCGGGCCATCGGCAGGGTGGCGTGGCGCCACCGCAGGGCGTCGGCCGCGGCGTGCGGTGTGGTGTAGACGAGTACCGGCAGTACGTGGCTTTCCGTATCCCAGAAGGCGTGGCCGTCGTAGCCGGGACCGGTCAGGCCCTTCGCCGGGATCGGCCGGCGCTCGGCCCGCGCGCCCGCCTGCAGGACGTGGAACAGGGCGAAGCGGACGGCCTGCTGCACCTCCGCGTCACCATCGACTTCGACGTCGGCCCGAGACCAGAAGTCGTCGAGGTACGCCCGCTGTTCGGCGAGCATCCCCGCCCAGCCGGTCTGGCGTGCCGCGGTCAGCGCGGCGGCGGCCTGGTCGCGCAGGGCAGGCAGGGACCGCTGCTCCGACCAGCCGTACGCGATGAACTTGACCAGCCGCAGTTTGCGTCCCGCCGGCAGCATGGCGGTCACGGTCACCCGACCGGAATCATCATCACTTTCAGTGGTCACACCCATCCCGGGGCGACCCTCGATGACATGGTCCATGGCTACGGCGACCCGGATGCCGCTGTGCCGCGTCCGGTGCACCAGCCCGACCTGAGGGCCGCTGCTGCCGTTCCATTCCGCCAGCAGGGGCGCTTCCAGAACGGCCGCCGCCCGTGGGTCCGCACTCTGCGGCGGCAGCTGTTCGTTGGCGACCAGCTCCGACTGCACCACCATCCGCGCCGGGGCCTCCAGCGGCTCGACCTCGTAACAGATCGCCGCCATCGACCGCTGGACGAAAGACACCAGGCGCACCGACGAAACCCGGATCGCCTGGCCCGCCGGTGACACCCACTCGGCCGTCCGGCTGAGCACACCTGCGCGGAAGTCCAGCACCCGTTCGTGTTCCCGCAGGTCTCCGTACCGGACGTCGAAGGGTTCATCATCCACCAGCAGACGGATGAGTTTGCCGTTGGTGACGTTGATGACGGTCTGACCGGACTCCGGGTAGCCATAGCCGGCTTCCGCGTAGGGCAGTGGGCGCAGTTCATGGACGGAGTTGAGGTAGGTGCCCGGCAGGGCGTGCGGCTCGCCCTCGTCCAGGTTCGCCCGCAGCCCGATATGCCCGTTGGACAGGGCCAGCAGCGACTCCGACTTGGCCAGCTGATCCGGGTCGAGACCACATTCGCGCAGGCACCACGGTTCGACCGGAAACGACACTTTGCCGATCATGACCGGCATCCGCTGTCGCCGCTGTCGTCCCGGTCGCCGCTCTCCTCGCAGCCGCTGTCGTCCTTGCCCAGCAGATCGGCAAGATCGGAGACGATGACGTCGGCGCCGTGTGCCCGCAGGGCGTCGGCGTGCCCGACCCGGTCGACGCCGACGACAAGGCCGAACCCGCCGGTGCGCCCCGCCTCGACCCCGGCGAGCGCGTCCTCGAAGACCGCTGACCGTGACGGCTCGGTACCGAGCTCACGGGCCCCGGCAAGGTAGGTGTCCGGTGCGGGCTTGCCTGCCAGGTGTTCGCGTTGCGCGACAACACCGTCGATCCGTACGTCCAGCAGGCAGTCGATGCCGGCGGCGGCCAGGATGTCCGCGCAGTTCGCGCTCGATGAGACGACCGCGCGGGGAACGCCCGCACGGTCCAGCGCACGCAGGTAACGTACGGACCCGGGGTACGCGGCAACCCCACCGTGGCGGATCCTGGACAACAGGAGTTCGTTCTTACGGTTCCCCAGGCCGTGAACGGTCTGGGAGGATGGTGGATCCCGCGGGTCACCGGCAGGCAGCTCTATATGCCGGGATGCAAGGAATGACCGGATCCCGTCAGCTCGCGCCTTGCCGTCAACATAGGTGGGATAGTCATCAGCGATATCAAACAGGGCAAAAGAGTCACCGGCACGTTCCGCGCGCTGCCGCAGGAAGCGATCGAACGTCTCCTTCCACACGACTGCGTGAACGGCGGCTGTCGCAGTAAGCACGCCGTCCAGGTCAAAGAGGCATGCCTTGATGCGTTCGGGTAGTCCGAGCATCCGTCCCATCCTCCCACCGGTCCAGACGGTGTCCTACTACCCCAGGATGCCCACGTCCGCTCTCCGGACCAACGAGGTACCGTCGCGCGGGCGCTCAGAAGCGGGCCTGGCAGGGGAGAGAGGACACCGTCCGTGACAACGGTCAGCAGCGGCGGCCGGCCAACCAGGACCGCCGACATCAAACAGCACGGTGGTGGCGGCATGGCCGGCGATAACAGGAACGGGAACGCAAGCGGCGGCGGGGACAAGAACCCCCAGCTGTTCCGGCCGGTGCGTTCGGCACTACCGGCGTGGGACCGCCCGTGGGTGCCGACCGTGGCTGCTGCCCTCGTGTTCGTCGCGGGCCTCATCGACATCGTGTCCGCCGTGACCCCCGAGTGGCGTAGCCGCCTCGAGGTGCTGCGCCAGATCCTGCCCGGGGCGGCGTCGAGGCAGGCCGCGGCGTTCACGGTCGTGGTCGGGCTCCTGCTGCTCCTGCTCGCACGCGGGCTGCGCCACCGCAAACGCCGCGCCTGGCACGGCGTTGTCGCCCTGCTCGGGGCCAGCGTCGTCCTGCATGTGGTCAAGGGCCTCGACTTCGAGGAGGCCGCCGCGTCCGCGGCTCTGATCATCGGACTGCTGCTGACCCGTCGCGAGTTCCAGGCCAAGGGTGATCCGACCACCCGGTGGCGGGCACTGTGGGTCGGGTTGACCCTCGTGGCGGCCTCGGTGACGGTCGGCATGGTCCTCCTGCGGATGGGCGCCGGGCGCCTTGTCGGCCCACATCCGCTGTCGGCCCAGGTCACCCATATCGTGGAAGGCCTGGCCGGCATCCACGGACCGCTGCGCTTCTCCTCCGAACGGTTCTCCGACCTGGTCACCCGGGTCCTGCTCGCCATGGGCCTGCTCACCATCGTCACCGTCGTGTACCTGGCGCTCCGGCCACCGGAGCCCCGGCCGAGACTGTCCACCGACGACATCGAGCGGATGCGCGCGCTGCTCGCCCGGCACGGGGACACCGACTCGCTCGGGTACTTCGCCATGCGCGCTGACAAGACTGTCGTGTGGTCGCCGACCGGGAAGGCCTGCGTCGCCTACCGGGTGGTGTCCGGCGTGATGCTGGCCAGCGGCGACCCACTCGGCGACAACGAAGCATGGCCGGGCGCGATCCGGGAGTTCCTGCGGATCGCCGCCGAACACGCCTGGATACCAGCGGTCATCGGCTGCTCCGAGACCGGTGGCAAGGCATGGGAACGCGCCGGCCTGACCGCGCTGGAGTTCGGCGACGAAGCCGTTCTCGATGTCACGGCCTTCACCCTGGAAGGCCGTGACATGCGCAACGTGCGGCAGGCCGTCGGCCGGGTCGAACGTGCCGGCTACACCTACCGGGCCCAGCGGATGCGTGAACTGCCCGCCGAGGAGCGGGAGCGGTTGAAGGCCCAGGCGGAGGCATGGCGGGGCACCGAGACCGAACGCGGCTTCTCGATGGCCCTCGGTCGGATCGGCGAGCCCGCCGACGACGACTGCGTCGTGGTGATGGCGTTCGACCGCGGTGCGGACGGGCACAGTACGGACGGGCACAGTACGGACGGGCACAGTGCGGACGACGACCGCGGGCGCGATCCCGGTGGGGACGATGCGGGTGGGGACGATGCGCCCGGCGACGGCTGCACGCCGCAACTGCGCGCGTTGCTGCACTTCGTCCCGTGGGGACGTCGGGGTCTGTCGCTGGACCTGATGGTGCGCGACCGCGATGCGGACAACGGGTTGAACGACTTCCTGATCGTCTCGGCCGTGCGGGCCGCGGGCAAGCTCGATGTGGAACGTCTGTCGTTGAACTTCGCGTTCTTCCGGTCCGCGCTCGAGCGCGGCCAGAGACTCGGCGCAGGGCCGGTCACCCGCTGGTTCCGGTGGCTGTTGGTCTTCCTCTCACGCTGGTTCCAGATCGACAGCCTCTACCGCTTCAACGCGAAGTTCCAACCCGAGTGGTCGCCGCGCTACATCTGCTTCCCCGCTAACCGGGATCTTCCTCGCATCGCCCTGGCCATGCTCGAGGCCGAGGCGTTCCTGGTCTGGCCGCAGCTCGGGCTTCGTCCTGTCCTGCGCCGGATCCTGCCGTCCAGGCGCCGCCGCCCGACCTGCTGAGTGCCCGTCCGCGGACGGGCAACCGACGGACGGGCAACGAGGAAACGCCCGGGACGATGTGAATCCGCACGACAGCGGATTCACATCGTCCCGGGCATCAGGCCAGGTCAGGTCGACCGCATCACGTCAGCCGCCCGTCCGGGCTCCGCTCCCGCCGGCCGACGTCTCGGAGCCGGACCCGGACCCGGAGCCGGACGGTCCCGTACCGTTCGCCGATCCGGCGGTGTCCGCGGCAACTTCGACCCCGGATGCGGGCACGCCGGCCCCGACCGGGACCGGGGCGGCCAGTGAGCGGGCGAGCAGCTGGGAGACGTCGAGAACCTCGACGCTCTCCTTCGCCCCGCCGGACTGCTTCTTCTCGGTCACCGCGTCGGTGAGCATGACGATGCAGAACGGGCAGGCCGTGGAGACGATGTCCGGGTCCAGCGCGAGCGCCTCGTCCACCCGTTCGACGTTGACCCGCTTACCGATCTTCTCTTCCATCCACATCCGGGCGCCACCGGCACCGCAGCAGAACCCGCGCTCCTTGCAGCGGTGCATCTCCTGGCTGCGGATGCCGGGAATGCTGGCCAGGATCTCCCGCGGCGGTGTGTAGACCTGGTTGTGCCGGCCGAGGAAACACGGGTCGTGGTAGGTGACCGAGGAGTCCACCGGTTGGACGGGGACGAGCCTGCCGTCCTCGACGAGCTTGCCGAGCAGCTGCGTGTGGTGGATGACCTCGTAGGTCCCGCCGAGCGCCGGGTACTCGTTCGCCAGGCTGTTGAAGCAGTGCGGGCAGGTAGCGACGATCTTCTTCGTGGCCGCGGCGTTCAGGACCTCGATGTTGGCCTTGGCCATCTCCTGGTACAGGTATTCGTTGCCGAGCCGGCGGGCCGGGTCACCGGTGCAGGACTCGCTCGTGCCGAGGATGGCGAACGACACCCCGGCGATGTGCAGCAGTTCGGCGAACGCCCGGGAGACCTTCTTCGCGCGGTCCTCGATCGCGCCGGCGCAGCCCACCCAGTACAGGTATTCGACGTCGTCCGGGATGGCCTCGCCGTCGTCGAGCACCCGGACCTCGAACGCCAGGCCTTCCGTCCACTCCGTGCGGACCCGGGGTGAGACACCCCACGGGTTGCCGTTGTTCTCCAGGTTGCGCAGCATCACGCCGGCCTCGCTCGGGAACGCCGACTCGATCATCACCTGGTAACGGCGCATGTCGATGATGTGGTCGACGTGCTCTATGTCCACCGGGCACTGTTCGACGCAGGCGCCGCAGTTGGTGCACGACCACAGGACGTCGGGGTCGATGACCCCGCCCTCCTCCTGCGTGCCGACGAGGGGACGGTCGACCTGCGGCTGGCCCGGCTCGGGCACCCGCCCGAAGCCCGACTCGGGGACGTGGTGCACGGTGTGCTTACCCGAGGCGTCCTCGGTGGCGCCGGTGGCCGCCTTGGCCGGGGCCTGCTCGCCGTCGGCTGCCTTGGCCGCGAGCAGGTACGGCGCCTTCGCGAACAGGTGGTCACGAAGATCCATGATCAGGAGCTTCGGTGACAGCGGCTTGCCGGTGTTCCACGCCGGGCACTGGCTCTGGCAGCGTCCGCACTCCGTGCAGGTGGAGAAGTCGAGCATGGCCTTCCAGGAGAAGTCCTCGACCTTGCCGACGCCGACGATCGGGTCCTCGGCCTCCATCAGGCTCTCGATGTCGGGGGTGCTGCCGAGCCGGCCGAGCGCCTTGGGCTCACGCTTGGTGATGACGTTGATCGGCGCGAGGAAGATGTGCAGGTGCTTCGAGTAGGCGATGAGCACCATGAAGGCCATGATGATGGCGATGTTGAGCAGCAGGAAGACGGTCTCGATGTGCTCGTTGGTCGACTTCGAGAAGACATCCAGTGGCCGGCTGACCAGGTAGGACGCAAACGCCCACCTGGTGTCGCCCTGCGGGTGGGTGCCGGCGTTGAACTGGGCGCCCCGCAGGACCAGCAGAGTGACGATCACCGATGTGATCATCCCGAGGATGACCCAGGCCGGGCCGGTGTGTGAGCCGTAGAAGCGCGATTTGCGCTCGAGGCGGGCGGGGGCGTTACGCAGCCGGATGACCGTGAAGGCCGCGAGCCCCACCAGGACCGCCACGGCGAAGAAGTCCTCGATGAAGCCGATCATCGCCCAGTGGCCGAACAGCGGAATGTGGAAGTGGCGGTCGAACAGCGCACCGAACGCCTCGATCACGGTCAGTATGAGGACCGTGAAGCCCCAGAAGGTGAAGGCGTGCGCGAGCCCCGGGACCGTCCACTTCAGCAGCTTCCGCTGCCCCCCGACCTCGCTGATCTCACTCCACAGGCGCTCAGCGGCCCCGTCGAACCGACCGGGAGCCGGCTGGCCCTGGCGGATCAGCCTGAAGAGCCAGTAGAACCGGCGTCCGGCCACCGCAAGAGCGACAACGGTGATCACTCCACCGATAGCGAGTCTCACTCATCCTCCTGTTACTCCTACCGACGGCGTAGCCTACCGCTACTGGTCGGTAACTTGCGCGTTGAGCCAGCCCGCCGCCTCTGCACCTACATCGGCAGCCACAACCGGGCCATTTCCACCTTCCTCCTAGCGCGGGTCACACGTTGCCGCCATGTGGCCCGAACAGCATCGGAGCAACACCCGACCATGGCGCACCTGGCCATCCGGAGCAAAATATCGCTTTTCGTGGCGCCTCCACTACGGAGCCATACCGGACCAACGTCCCGCCAACCCCGGGAAACTCGGACCAAATGTTGGGTTTCCCTTGTCGAGAGATGGGGTCCGGTTGCAGGATGGGTGCGGCCCGTAACACACGTGCGCGCTGTCGCGACGACGCTCGGCGCTCGGCGAAGGGGTCGGGCTCCGAACGGCGTGACCTCACGATCCTGGTGGACACGATGGCGAGTATGACGAAGAGCCCGATCAGGAGCCCGCTACGCGGCAACACCGCAGACCGCCCCGGCTACTCCCTTGAGCTGGCATACCGGCAGGCACGGGAGCAACACTCGCTGATGCGGCGCGAACGGCTCACCCACACCGTGCCCCGCGCCGCGCTGCGTGCTCTGCCGATCGGGCTGTTCTTCGCGGTACTGGCCGCGACCGGCCTGAACCTACCCACGACTGTCGCCGTGTCCGTGTACCTGGTGATCCAGCTCGGCTGGCCACTGGTCGTGATCGGCAAGTCGTTCGATCCGGTTCCTGAGATCGAGGCACTGAGGGAGGGAGCCGAGGCCGAACGCAGGACAGCCCGGACGATCAACAGGTTGCGCCGGTACGGATATGTGATCATGCATGATCGCCGGGTGCCCGGTTCCGAGGCGAACATCGGGCACCTGCTGGTCGGGCCCGGCGGGGTCATGGTGATCATGAGTGACGCCTCCACCGGCGCGGTGCGCTACGCCAAGGACGGGGCGAAGGTCGACGGGCAGTCCCTCAAGAAACCGCTGGACCTGACCAAATGGCTCGGGGACGAGACGCGTAGCCAGGCGCGCACAGCCATGCCAATGATCAAAGTTCCGGTGACGCCCATCCTGGTCATGGTCGAGGCGGGCGTGATGTGGAGCGACGGCGCGATCGACGGCGTGACCCTCATCAGCCTGAAGGACCTCGTGTCCTACGTCCGCGCCCGGCCGGACCGGCTCAACCCGGCCGAGGTGACGAAGGTGGTCGCCGCCGTCCAACGCCTGTTCCCGCCATGCTCCTTCGATCGACCTGCCGGCCACCTCGCCGTCGACCGCAACCAGTGGCTCGCTGTCATGGATGCCCTGCGCACCATCCGCGAACGGGACGGCGACGCCACCGGCATGCTGGACCAGCTGGCGCAGATCGAGACCGATCTCGCGCGCATCGCCGAGCCGAGCGGCCGGTCCGCCATCCCGGCGGCACGAACCGATGGCGACGACGACAACGGGGACGAAAGCGACGATCTTGTCAACGAGCTGATGGGCCCGGACGACCCGAGCCCGGTTCGCCTTGCCGACGGCGCAGCGGACGGCCGGCGGCGCGGTCGGGTGCTCCGGGCGGTTCGCCCGCTGCGGCCGGCTCCGGGCAGAGCTCCCCGTAACCCCGACGGTTCCGCCGACGACTCGGGCAGTGACCCATCGGATCGCGAGGGCCCGGCCGGCGCCTGAACCGGATCACGCGCCTTCCCTCAACCCGACACACCACGTAACGGCCGGCGGGAAAACCCGCCGGCCGTTGTCGTGCGTCCACTACCTGACGCCTGGTCACCGGTATGTCGCCGCATCATGGGTGCATGTACTCTTATAGAAAAGCTGAGTCTTGTTAACTCAGGTTTGACGGGTGTGGGATTATCGGTCGATCCTGAGTCGGAAGGACTCAACTACTGGACGAACGTGCCGGCCCGGCCCCTTGCGGAGCCAGCAGCCGGACCGTCCCGATCTGAGAGGTACACAGACATGGCACGAGCGGTCGGTATCGACCTCGGCACCACGAACTCCGTCGTGAGCGTGCTCGAGGGCGGCGAACCCACGGTGATCGCCAATGCCGAGGGCTCCCGGACGACTCCGTCCGTCGTAGCCTTCGCCAAGAACGGCGAGGTCCTGGTCGGCGAGGTCGCGAAACGGCAGGCGGTCACCAACGTCGAGCGCACCATCCGGTCGGTCAAACGCCACATGGGCACCGACTGGAAGATGAAGGTCGACACCAAGGACTTCACCCCGCAGCAGATCAGCGCGTTCATCCTCCAGAAGCTCAAGCGGGACGCCGAGTCCTACCTGGGCGAGCCGGTTACCGACGCGGTCATCACCGTGCCCGCCTACTTCGACGACGCGCAGCGCCAGGCCACCACCGAGGCGGGCACCATCGCCGGTCTCAACGTCCTGCGCATCGTCAACGAGCCCACCGCGGCAGCGCTCGCCTACGGCCTGGACAAGGGCGAGAAGGAGCAGACGATCCTGGTCTTCGACCTCGGCGGCGGCACGTTCGACGTCTCCCTGCTGGAGATCGGCGACGGCGTCGTCGAGGTCAAGTCGACCTCCGGTGACACCCACCTCGGTGGCGACGACTGGGACCAGCGCGTCACCGACCATCTGATCAAGACCTTCTCCGGTCAGCACGGCGTCGACCTCGGCAAGGACAAGATGGCCCTGCAGCGCCTGCGGGAAGCCGCCGAGAAGGCCAAGATCGAACTGTCGCAGTCCAGCCAGACCAGCATCAACCTGCCCTACATCACCGCCTCGGCGGAGGGGCCGCTGCACCTCGACGTCACCCTCACCCGCTCGGAGTTCCAGCGGATGACCCAGGACCTGATCGACCGCTGCAAGCACCCCTTCCAGCAGGCCGTCAAGGATGCCGGCGTCAAGGTCTCCGACATCGACCACGTCGTGCTCGTCGGCGGATCCACCCGCATGCCGGCCGTCGTCGACCTGGTCCGCGAGCTCACCGGCGGCCAGGAGCCCAACAAGGGCGTCAACCCCGACGAGGTCGTCGCCGTCGGCGCGTCCCTGCAGGCCGGCGTCCTCAAGGGCGAGGTCAAGGACGTCCTGCTGCTCGACGTCACCCCGCTGTCTCTCGGCATCGAGACCAAGGGCGGGATCATGACCAAGCTCATCGAGCGCAACACGACGATCCCGACCAAGCGGTCGGAGATCTTCACCACCGCCGAGGACAGCCAGCCCTCCGTGCAGATTCAGGTCTTCCAGGGCGAGCGCGAGATGGCCTCCTACAACAAGAAGCTCGGCATGTTCGAGCTCACCGGCCTGCCGCCGGCACCCCGCGGCATCCCGCAGATCGAGGTCACCTTCGACATCGACGCGAACGGCATCGTGCACGTCTCCGCCAAGGACCTCGGCACCGGCAAGGAACAGTCGATGACGATCACGGGCGGGTCGGCGCTGCCCAGGGACGACATCGACAAGATGGTCCGCGACGCCGAGCAGTACGCGGAGGAGGACCGTAAGCGTCGCGAGGAGGCCGAGACCCGCAACCAGGGAGAAACCCTCGTGTACTCCACCGAGCGCTTCCTGGCCGAGAACGGTGACAAGGTCGACGCCACGGTCAAGGCCGACGTGGAGGAGAAGCTGTCGACGCTGCGCGGGGCGGTCGGCGGTACCGACATCACAGCCATCCGGGAGGCCACGGCCGAACTCGCCAAGGCCAGTTCGGCAATGGGCCAGTCGCTCTACGCGGAGTCCGCCGCCACGGCGGCGGGCGGCGCGCCGGGCACTGCCACGGACGACGATGTGGTGGACGCCGAGATAGTGGACGAAGAGGAAAAGAAATGACCTCGACCCACGGGGACGAATGGCTGCACAGCATCTCCACACCGGACGAACCGGTAATCGTCAGGGACAAGCGACGCATCGATCCGAAAAGCGGGCAGGTAAGAGTGGACGCCATCCGGGTGGACACCGTCACCACGAGCGGTGAGACCACCGCGCCGCCCACGGCCGCGGGTTCGGCGACTCCGCCGGCCGCGCCATCCCCGGCCAGGGACGAGGAACTGCTGGAACCACTGCGTCTACAGGTCGCCGAACGCACCGCCGACCTGCAGCGGCTCAAGGCCGAGTTCGACAACTACCGGCGTCGGGTCGAGCGGGACCGCCAGGCCACAGCCGACCAGGCGGCGGGAAAGCTGCTGTCGACGCTGCTGCCCACCCTCGACGACATCGGCCGCGCCCGTGACCACGGTGATCTGGAAGGCCCGTTCAAGGCGGTCGCGGAATCGCTGGAGGCCACCCTCGAAACGGCCGGGCTCGAACGGTTCGGCTCCCGGGGGGACGAGTTCGACCCGCTTGTCCACGATGCGCTCATGCACACCTACTCCTCGGACGTGACCGGGCCGACCTGTGTGGACGTCTACCGTTCCGGTTACCGGCATGCCGGTCGGGTCCTGCGACCGGCCCAGGTATCGGTCGCCGAACCAGCATCGGACGCCGACGTGGACGACGCGGCGGTGGAGAGTGTGCCGGGTGCGGGAGACGGCTCCTCGGAACCCCTCGACTAGCCGTCGAGTAGTCAATGCCATGTGACGTTTCGTCCGACCGGATCCGCATCAAGCGTCGGTACACGACATGATGATGAAAGGAGGGGCGCCGTGAGTGTTCGTGACATGGTCGAGAAGGACTACTACGCCGCTCTCGGCGTCCCCAAGGACGCCTCGGCGACCGACATCAAGAAGGCCTACCGCCGGCTTGCCCTGGAGCTGCACCCGGACAAGAACCCCGGTGACCCGAGGGCCGAAGCCCGGTTCAAGGAGGTCTCCGAGGCGTACGACGTCCTGTCGGACCAGTCCCGACGCCGGGAGTACGACGAGGCTCGGGCGCTGTTCACCGCGGGTGGGGTCCCCGGCGGCCATCCTCCCGGCGGTTACGGCTATCAGCCGGGCGGGTTCGGCTCACCCGGTTATGGCGGGGCAGGCGCGTACAACCTCGATGATCTGTTGGGCGGGGCCGGCGCGGGCGGCGGTCCCGGCGGCATCGGTGGCCTGTTCGACAACCTGTTCCAGCGGTCACCGACAGGCCGTGGGCCACGCCGCGGCACCGACATAGCGGCCGAGGTCACGATCCCGTTCGAGAAGGCCCTGTCCGGTCTGGAAGCGACCGTCCGGCTGCCGGGTGCGGCGACGTGTGTCACCTGCATGGGGCGTGGTGCCCGGGTAGGGACGACGCCACGGACCTGTACGACCTGCCGAGGCCTGGGTGTGGTGTCACGGTCCCAGGGTGGTTTCGCGCTGTCCGAACCGTGCCGTGACTGCCTCGGCAAGGGGTCGGTCATCGACTCGCCCTGCCCGGACTGTCTCGGCACCGGACGCCGGGAGCGGGAGCAGCGGATCCGCATCCCACCGGGCGTGGCGGACAGCCAGCGCCTGCGGGTCCGCGGACGCGGATCACCGGGCGAACGCGGCGGGCAGGCGGGCGATCTTGAGGTGACCGTCCATGTGCTGACCCATCCGGTCTTCGGCCGGGAGGGGCACAACCTGACGATCACCTTGCCGGTGACCTTCACCGAGGCGGCGCTCGGCGCATCGGTGAAGGTACCGACGATCGACGGCGCCCCCCTGACGGTGAAGGTTCCGTCCGGGACGTCGAGTGGACGGCGTCTGCGGGTACGTGGACGTGGGGTGCCCCGAGGCGGCGGCGGTCACGGTGACCTCATCGTGACCATCGAGGTCACGGTGCCGAGGCCGGCGGATCTGTCCCCGAAGGCGCGCACCGCGCTGCAGGACTTCGCCAACGCCCATCCCGAAGATCCACGCATGTCGCTGATGGCACAGATGGAGGGCCGGTCATGAAACCACGACCGAGCCGCACGGCCGATCCGCCGAGCGCCGCCCCGGCCGGTCCGCCGGCGGCACCGCGTCCCGGTCCCGCGCACGACGACGACACACCCGTGTACGTGATCTCGATTGCCGCCCAGCTGGCCGGTATGCACCCGCAGACGCTGCGGGCCTACGACCGGCTGGGGCTGGTGACTCCGGGTCGCACGTCCGGGCGTGGTCGGCGATATTCCGTCCGGGACGTCGCACTGTTGCGCGAGGTTCAGAGGCTGTCCCAGGAGGAGGGGGTCAACCTCCAGGGCGTCCGCCGGATCCTGGAGCTGGGCAGTCGGGTCATGATGTTGCAGGCAGAGGTCAGGAAGCTGACCGAGGAGCTGGCTGCGGCCCGCGCCGAGGCCGAACGAAGGGTCGCCGAGGCCCACCGGAGCCACCGACGTGATCTTGTGCCCGTCGACCGCAGCGCGATCGTGGTCTGGCGACCAGGCCCACGCCGGTAGCCGGCCAGGCCCACGCCGGCGTACATTACGCCGGCCGCGTTCCCTCCGTGCGCCCCGCGCCTCAGACATGAGTGGGAACGACTCAACTGTATTGAGCGTTGGAAAAGATGGTACGAACAAAACGATCATCTTAGGACTCCCATGAACGCTGACCGGCTCACCGCCCGCTCGCAGGAAGCCCTGTCGTCCGCTGTCGCCCGCGCCACCGGCGACGGTTCACCACTCGTCGACCCGCTGCACCTGCTGGTCGCCGTCCTGAGCCAGACAGGCGGCGTTGCCGTCGACCTGCTCGAGGCCGCCGGGGCGCCCCTCACCCAGGTACGCGCCCGCGCCGAGGCCGCGGTCAGCCGGCTGCCGCACGCCACCGGCGCGAGCGTCTCCCCTCCGCAGCTTTCCCGGCAGCTCATCACCGTCCTCGACAATGCCGAGCGGCAGGCGAACCGGCTCGACGACGAGTACACCTCGGTCGAGCACCTGCTGGTGGCGCTCGCGGAGGAGGGCGGCGAGGCGTCCCGGGTGCTGACCGAGTTCGGCGCCACCGCCGACACCCTGCGCGGCGCGTTCGACACCGTCCGCGGTGGCGTCCACCGGGTCACCAGCCGTGACCCCGAAGGCTCCTACCGGGCGCTGGACAAGTACTCGGTCGACCTCACCGAGCAGGCCCGAGCCGGCAAACTCGACCCGGTCATCGGGCGCGACGCCGAGATCCGGCGGGTCGTGCAGGTCCTGTCCAGACGGACGAAGAACAACCCCGTCCTCATCGGCGAACCCGGCGTCGGCAAGACCGCGATCGTCGAGGGCCTTGCCCTGCGGGTCGTTGCCGGTGACGTGCCCGAGTCCTTGCGCGGCCGGCGGATCGTCTCACTCGACCTCGGCTCGATGGTGGCCGGTTCGAAGCTTCGCGGCGAGTTCGAGGAACGGTTGCGGTCCGTCCTCAACGAGATCCGGTCCGCCGAGGGCCAACTCATCACGTTCATCGACGAGCTGCACACGGTGGTCGGCGCCGGTGCCGCCGAGGGCGCAATGGACGCCGGCAACATGCTCAAGCCCATGCTCGCCCGTGGCGAACTGCGGATGATCGGCGCCACCACCCTGAACGAGTACCGCACCCGCATCGAGAAGGATGCGGCCCTCGAACGCCGGTTCCAACCGGTGCTGGTCGGTGAACCGTCCACCGAGGACACCATCGGCATCCTGCGTGGGCTCAAGGAACGGTACGAGGTACACCACGGTGTCCGGATCACCGACGCGGCACTCGTCGCCGCCGCCACCCTGTCTGACCGCTACGTCAGTGGGCGCTTCCTGCCCGACAAGGCCATCGACCTGGTCGACGAGGCCGCGTCCCGACTGCGGATGGAGATCGACAGTCGGCCGGTGGCCATCGACGAGCTGGAGCGGGCCGTCCGGCGCATCGAGATCGAGGACATGGCGTTGTCCAAGGAGAGCGATGACGCCTCCAAGGAACGCCGTGGGCGGCTCCAGCGCGAACTGACCGAGAAGCGTGCGGAGCTGGCCGGCCTCACCGCGCGCTGGCAGCGGGAGAAGAGTTCCATCGTCGAGGTGCAGAAGGTCAAGGAGGAGCTGGAGAACGCCAGACGTGCCATGGACGTCGCCGAACGCGATCTTGATCTGGCCAAGGCCGGCGAGTTGCGCTACGGCACGATCCCGACGTTGGAGAAGCGGCTCGCCGCGGCAACCGACGCGCTGCCCGGATCGGACGAGCCCGGCAGCGCCATGCTCAAGGAGGAGGTCGGCCCGGACGACATCGCGGATGTCGTCGCGTCCTGGACGGGCATCCCCGCCGGCCGGCTGCTGGAGGGCGAGACCGCCAAGCTGCTGCGCATGGAGGACGAGCTGCACGCCCGTGTCATCGGGCAGCACACCGCGGTGCGGGCTGTCTCCGACGCCGTGCGCCGCGCCCGCGCAGGCATTTCCGACCCGGACCGGCCAACCGGCTCCTTTCTGTTCCTGGGCCCGACCGGTGTCGGCAAGACCGAGCTGGCCAAGGCACTCGCGGACTTCCTGTTCGATGACGAGCGCGCGGTGGTGCGCATCGACATGAGCGAGTACGCCGAGAAGCATTCGGTGGCCCGGCTCATCGGTGCCCCGCCCGGTTACATCGGATTCGAGTCCGGCGGGCAGCTCACCGAGGCGATCCGGCGCCGGCCCTACAGCGTCATCCTCCTGGACGAGGTGGAGAAGGCGCATCCGGAGGTGTTCGACATTCTGTTGCAGGTGCTGGACGACGGACGGCTCACCGACGGCCAGGGCCGGACGGTCGACTTCCGCAGCACGATCGTGGTGCTGACGTCCAACCTCGGGTCGCAGTTCATCGCCGACCCCACGCTGTCCCCGCAGGCGCGGCGCGAGTCGGTGATGGTCGCCGTCCGGGAGGCCTTCAAGCCCGAGTTCCTCAACCGGCTCGACGACATCCTGGTCTTCGACCAGCTCGACAAGGACGACCTCGCCCGCATCGTCGACCTCCAGCTCGACCTGCTGCGGGCTCGGCTGACAGACCGGCGGATCACCCTGACCGTGGCCGAACCGGCACGCGGATGGCTTGCGGACAAGGGCAACGACCCGGTCTACGGGGCGCGCCCGCTGCGTCGGCTGATGCAGACCGCGATCGGTGACCCGCTTGCCCGGGAGCTTCTGGCCGGCGCCGTCCGGGATGGCGACGAGGTTGCCGTGGACGTCGACCCGACCCGACCCGGATTGCGGGTTCAACCCACCATCCGTACTGCGTGACATACCCTCCGAAGTCGCCTAAGGCGATAAATCAGGTCAATCGGGTATCGTTCGTTCAGTAGCCGGGGGACGCTAGGGTGTGCCTGTGTGCACGCCTGGTTCGCTGACCCGTCGCGGCCTACTGGCGGGGGCAGCCGTGGCCCTCGCCGGGTGTTCAACCGCCGGTCGTACCACCCGCGGTACGACCGGCGCATCCTCAGGCGAAGTACCACCGTCGGCTGCGACCACGCCCGCCCCTGCGTCGCGGACGGCAACACCGACCGAAGCCGCGGGCACCCCGCCTGCCCCGGGTGGGCCAGCGACCGAGCTGATGCACGCGACCTCAGGCCGTCCGGAGGTCGCGCTGACGTTCCACACCAACGGTGACATCGGGGTGGTCGACGGGCTGTTCGCCGCCGTGGCACGGGCGAAGGTACCGATCACCTGCATGTTCGTGTGCAACTGGCTGGAGCGGTATCCGGACTACGCCCGCCGCGCCCGCGACGCCGGGCACGAGATCGGCAATCACACGTACACCCATCTCGCCGATCTTGACCGGCAGGGCGCGCCGGTCGTGCGAACCGAGGTGGAGCGCTCGCGGGATGTCCTGGAACGGGTGACCGGTGGAGCGGGGGACTACTTCCGGCCGTCGGCGATGCACCACAGCACCCCGACGGTGCTCGCCGAGGCCGGCCGCGCCGGCTACGCGCACTGCCTGTCCTACGACGTCGACCCACTCGACTACACCGACCCCGGTGTCGACGCGGTGGTCACCCGGACCCTGGCTGCGGTGCAACCCGGCTCGGTGGTGAGCCTGCACTTCGGGCACGCCGGTACGATCCCCGCCTTCCCCCGGATCATCGCCGGTCTGGAACAAAAGGGGCTCCGCCCGGTGACGGTCCACGACCTGTTCGCCTGACCCCTGCGGAACGCATGTCCCGGTCGATACGCCGTCACCCGGTCGCCGAACGCGGAACACCGCCCACGCAACACCGCCGTGACCCATCAGTGGTCGGATAGTCACTGTTTACGCTACGATCCCGGCACTTCTTGTGACTTCGTACTTGTGACCTGGCCCTGACCATGCCGGAGCGATGTATGACGGCAATGATCCGTCGACTCTGCCAATTCCTGAATCACGAGCCAGGCGGATGAACCGTCCCACCGACTGGAGTGCCCTGGACCTGGACGGCGACCCGACCCCGGGTGATCCGTTCTCTGTCCGCCAGCTTGCCCGGCGGTTCTCAGAGTTCACCGCGGACGTGGAACACGCCTGCGGGCAGGTGACGGCGGTGACAGCCGGCGAGGTGATGTCGTCCTGGACCGGCCGGGCCGGCAACGCCTTCCGCGACGAGCTGGGCGCGTTCCCCGAGCAGTTACACACGCCCGAGACCTCCTACCGGCTGGTCGGCGAAGCACTGAACGCTTACGAACCGGTTCTGGACGCGGCGCAGGCGCAGGCCGACCGTACGCTGCTGCAAGGTCGGGAGGCACGTGCCCGTCGCGATCAGGCGCAGATGCTGGTAGCTCCGGCCTGGACCATCCTGACGTCGGCGTTGTCGACCATTACGGGCCTGACCCCGGCCTTCCACACCGCCGCAGGCGTTCCCCCACCCGATCCGGCGCAGGTGGCGCAGGCGATCCGTGATCGGGACACAGCCCAGATTCGCCTCGACCAGGAACGCAACTCCGTGCAGGCCGCCCAGGACGATCTCGATGCCGCCCGCCGACTCGCCCTCGCCGCCGGACAGATGCGTGAGAGGCTGCGAGCACCTGCGCCCACGCCATCCGCGACGCCTCCCACGCCGGCATCCGGAACAAACCCTGGTGGTCCTGGGAAGGTCTGAAAGAACGGTCGGGGACGGTCTGGCATGCCGCCGTCGGAGTCGCGAAAATCACCGTCGCGGTACTGGGCGTGGTCACCCTTGTCATCGGCGGCCCCCTCGCCTGGGTCGTGCTCGCCGCCGCCCTCGTCGTCCTCGCGGACACCCTGGTCGGATATGGCAACGGCCGGGCGTCCTTCTGGGACGTCGGTTTCGCCTTACTCGGCTGTATTCCCGGCGCCAAGGGGCTCACCACGGTCGGCGGACTCGCCCGTGGCATCCGAGGCGCCGCTGACGCATTACACGACGGCCGTGCGGTCGCGGGCGTTCTCCACGGCGGCGCCGCCCTCGCCCACAGCACCGTCGACGCCACCCGCGCCCACCTCGCCGCTGTAGTCACCGACCTCCGCCGAAATCTAATCCATACCGTCACGGTGGTCACACGGCTGGGTCCCCGTCCCGCATCCGCGGGCGTCTGCGACATCGGATACCTCGGCGACGTTCCAACGTCCGGAAATTCGCTTATGACCGATGCCCGTGGGGCCTCCGGCCGCAGTGGTGAAAGCCGCAGACCATGGGGCATCAAGCGTTCGAGCGTGGACAAAGAAATGCAACACCCGAAGTTTGGATCCTTCACTCGTGAACGCAAGAGCCAGCTCTGGTGGTCGAAGGATCTCACGGGTCACGGCGGCTCCACATGGAAGGTGTTCGAGGAGAAGGAGCGCGGGTTACAATGGGTTGCCGACGCCGATGAGTACGGCCAGTTCATCAACAATAAGCACAAGGGGAATACAGGAATGTCCATATCCTGGAAAGAATTCAAGATCCGATGATCGAAACCGCCGACGAGTTCGTCAGACTCCGCCAGAGCGAGGACCGAGAAGAATACTCGCGCGCAGCCGAGGAAGAAGCGCCCGTCTCTGTCTGGATTGAAGTTGTCGAGAGGTACCCCGATATGCACTTCTGGGTCGCCCACAACAAGAAGGTCCCGATCGAGGTACTCCGCATTCTGGCACGCGATGGAGATGACCGGGTACGAGGCATGGTCGCTCGCAAAAGAAAAATCTCCGAAGATATCCTGACAGCCCTTGCCGCCGATCCTGATGAATCCGTGAGGAACGCGGTGGCACTGAACCCGAGAACCCCGCGCGCACTACTTGAGATGCTCGCACGGGACCCATGGGAAGTCATACGAAAAAACGCCCGAAAAAGAATCGAAGAGACCATGCCCACCACGTGAAATTTTATGGGAAGAACCGCTGGCACCAGATCCGGCAGCGAGGGAAAGTGTCTTATTGGATAAGAGTCGAACTGTCACGGCGAATCGACAGCAAGGCCGTCTACGAGTTCGGGCGCGACGGCGCGGTCGATGGCCACGTCACACTCGACACCGAACGCCAGGAGCTGTTCCCCTGTACCGAGGATGGAGTCGCGACGTCCTCGATGCGTCTTCTGATACAGGAGAACGAACTCGTTGATAAGAACCCGGAAATTGACACCCATAGTTTCCTTGATGCGGCTGTCGGGATAATCCGCAGTGGAACGCGGGAGCCGATCCCCCGAAATCTGGTAGTAGATATTTCGGATAATTTAAAAAATAATCGAATTCCTGACGTAATTGAGTACGCGGCCCGCCGAGCTAGTCGATCACGAATCTGTACTTCGGGAACAAATGGCTGCGCCGGTCCGGTCGCCAGCGCAGCCGAGGTGACTACGGTCAGGCGGAGCAGGACCAGACGATCGAGCCTGCCAGGGTGCGGCCGGCCGACGTCTGAGCGGTGAACGAGACCGAGCCGCCCGCCGATGTGATCACAGCGGTGGCCGGCACTGCGTCGATGGCGTACTTCCCCTCCGCGGACGAGCTGACGGACACGGTCACGACCGCGGGGTAGGTCGCCGGGCCGTGGTAGTTGGCGATGCGGACCGTGTCTGCGACGGTGTAGCCCCGGATGGTCCCGGTCGCGGACGCCGCATACCGACGTCCAGCGGTTTCGCAGCTCACGAGCGTATCGACATGGCCGGACACGGCGACCGGAGACGTGATGTCCACCGTCAGGGAGCCGGGACCACCGGTTCCGACCCCGACGGGCGGCACACTCGCGGACACCGTGTTCGCGGACACCGCACTCGTGGATGCCGCACTCGTGGATGTCGTGCCCGGTTGGGCCGTGGCCGCGCTGGCAGCCGATACCTGCGCGGCACCGGCCTGGCATGCGGCCAGCGGGAGCAGTGCCGCACCGGCGAGGATCGCCGTGGCCGTATGACGACGGATGCGCGTGTGCTGGTTCATCTTCACGTCCACCTGCTTCGAGAGGATCGGGAGGGTGCGCGGTTTCGAGCGACAGGACGAGGACACCAGGCCCGTGTGAGAACCATTTCGATGCTGGATGTGAGTCGCGTTCGAATTCGCTCAACTCCCCCACCACGCCGGCACCGTGGGCCGACACCCCGATGGGGCCGGGCACCCCGATGGGGCCGGGCGCCCCGATCGGGCCGGCATCCCGATCGGGCCGGGCACGTCCGGAACGAATCCACGGGTTCGAACCCGACTCACATCTTCGACCGGTGTGATGGCACCGGACGCACCCGCACAGAACACATACGCAGAGCACATGCAGAGCAGACGCACAGGGGACACGTACATGGGTGACAGCGCAGGCGGCACACCGCACCAGCCGCGGGTTCTGGTGGTCGACGACGAACCGAACATCGTGAACCTGGTACGGATGTCCCTGAGATTCCACGGGTTCGACGTGGTCACCGCGACCTGCGGCGGGGATGCGCTCAACGCGGTCGGGGACGCCCGACCGGACCTGATGGTGCTCGACGTGATGCTGCCCGACATCGACGGCTTCGAGGTGTGCCGCCGTCTGCGCGACGACGGAACCGACATACCGGTGATCTTCCTGACCGCCCGCCACACCAACGCGGACAAGGTCGCAGGCCTGACCTACGGCGGGGACGACTACGTCACCAAGCCGTTCTCGGTCGACGAGTTGGTGGCCCGGGTCCGTGCGGTGCTCCGGCGGACGCACCGCGAGGAACCCTCCACCGTGGTGAATCTCCTGAGGTTCGCCGACATCGTGCTGAACGAGGACACCCATGAGGTGACCCGGGACGGGCATCCTGTCGAGCTGTCCCCGACCGAGTTCAAACTGATGCGATACCTGCTCACGAACCCACGCCGGGTCCTGTCCCGGGCGCAGATCCTCGACGCGGTCTGGACGTACGACTTCCACGGTGGCGACACCGTCGTGGACCAGTACGTCAGCTACCTGCGGCGCAAGCTCGGGCAGCACGGACCGCCATTGATCCACACACGACGCGGGTTCGGATACATCTTGTTGGAGTCCGGTGCCTGCGAGTAACCCACGCTGGGGAGTGACACTACGGACCCGGCTGATGATCGGCCTGCTGGCCCTGCTCACGACCGGGTTGTCCGCCGCCGCCGCCATCAGCATCCTCGCGCTGCGCACCTACCTTTTCGATCAGACCGACAACCAGCTGCGCGGCGCGCAGAGCCTGGCCGCAGCCCGCGCCGCCGCCATCCTGCCCCGCCTGGCACCCGCGCTCGGCGCCGAAGGTCTGCACCGTGCGATCGCCCCGACCGACTACGTGATGGAACTGCGTCAGCACGACGGTTCCGTCCTGGTCGTCACAGGGAACGGAAGCGGTCCCACGCCGTCCCGTCCACTCATCGACACCGTCACCGACCTCGACACCCGCATCGCCTCCGGAACCCCGTTCACCATCGTCGACGGCGGCAGGCGGTACCGCGCGATCGTGGGGTCGCTGCCGGCCGACGGTGGCACCGACCTGGTCGCCATCCCGCTGCGCCCGGTCACCGCGACCGTCACCCGGCTGGTCGGCGTCGAGGCCGTGGCCGGCATCGCCGTCCTCGCGCTCGCCGGTGGCTCGGCATGGCTGCTGCTCGGGCGTGGCCTGCGGCCGTTGCGGGACGTCGCGCAGACCGCCGCGGCGATCGCCGGCGGGGACCTGTCCCGCCGCGTACCCGACTCGCCCCTGCGTAGCGAGGTCGGTCGGCTTGCCGCCGCGCTCAACGTCATGCTCAGCCAGATCCAGTCGGCGTTCGAGGAACGGATCCGCTCGCAGGAACGGCTGCAGCGGTTCGTCGCCGACGCCTCCCACGAACTACGGACGCCGCTGACGTCCATCCGCGGGTATGTCGACCTGATGCGGCAGGGTGTCGTGCCACCGACGGGTGTGGACGACGCCCTGCGGCGCGTCCAGCAGGAGACCGCCAGGATGAGCGCGCTGGTCGACGACATGCTCTACCTGGCGCACCTCGACGAGCACCGGCCCCTGGACCGCTCGGACGTGGACCTCGCGGCGCTGTTGCGCGACGCGGTCGCCGACGCGGCCGCGGTTGAGCCGGACCGCCCCATCACGCTGACGTGCCCCGACCGGTACGTGATCGTCGGGGACACCGACGCCCTGCGCCAGGTGATCGGGAACCTCCTGTCGAACGTGCGGGTCCACACTCCCGTGACGGCCCAGGTCGAGGTGGAGCTTGCCCACGACGATGACCGCGCCTACCTCGAGGTTCGCGACTTCGGGCCGGGCATGCCGCCGGAAGCGGCCGGGCGGATCTTCGACCGCTTCTGGCGGGCGTCGGGGGGCCGCGACCGGGTCCACGGCGGCAGCGGCCTCGGCATGTCCATCGTCGCGGCTGTCGCGGCCGCGCACGGGGGCACCGCCGAGGTGCGTTCCGCTCCCGGCGCCGGAACCACCGTCCGGATCGTCCTCCCGACGGGTGAACCCGGACAGCCGTAAGCACGCCCCTGTCGCCGCTCGCTCCGGGCACATCGGATGTACCTTCGGGCCGTGCGGAAGCTGGCGGTTGCCGACGAGGTCCGGGTGGCGCTGGAGTCGGGACGGCCGGTGGTCGCCCTGGAGTCGACACTGATCGCGCACGGTCTGCCCCGGCCGCGCAACCAGGAGGTCGCCGCTGAGCTGGAAGCCCTGCTGCGTGACCGCGGGGTGACCCCGGCAACCATTGCCGTGATCGACGGGACGCCCACGATCGGTCTGGACGCTGATGCGCTCGCGCGGATCGCGGGCTCGACAGATGTCGCGAAGCTGTCCGTGCGGGACCTGCCGGTGGCCTGCGCGCTGCGCCGCACCGGCGCGACCACGGTCGCCTCCACATCGCTGCTCGCCGCCCGCGCCGGCATCCGCGTGTTCGCCACCGGTGGGCTCGGCGGGGTGCACCGTGGCTGGGCCGACAGCGCCGACGAATCCGCGGACCTGGTCACCTTGGCCCGCACCCCGGTGACCGTGGTCTGCGCGGGGGTGAAGTCGATCCTGGACGTCGGCGCCACCCTCGAGCGGCTCGAAACCCTCGGCGTGACCCTGCTCGGCTGGCGGACGGACATCTTCCCCGGCTTCTACCGGTCACGCACCGGATTCACCCTCGACTGGCGGGTGGACGCGGCCGGTGAGGTCGCATCCGTCATGGCGGACGCGGACGCCCTGGGCCTGCGCTCGGCCGTGGTCGTCGCCAACCCCGTAGGAGAGACGGACCAGCTCGACCGCCACCTGCACGACCGGGTCCTGGCCGAGGCGCTGGCGGAGGCGGCCCGACGCGGCCTGCGAGGAAAGGCCGTCACCCCGTTCCTGCTCGAGACGTTCCACCGCGAGACGGCCGGCGCGAGCCTGGAGACGAACATCGCGGTCGTCCGCAACAACGTGACCGTGGCCGCCGACATAGCCACCGCCTGGTCCGGCAAGCCTGGAGTCCCGCGTGGCTGAACGCCCGTACGTGCTGCTGTCGGCCGCCATGTCCGTGGACGGCTACATCGACGACGCCACCGACCAGCGGCTGTTGCTGTCCGACAACGCCGACCTCGACCGGGTCGACGAGGTCCGCGCCGGTGTCGATGCCATCCTGGTCGGCGCGAACACCATCCGCCGTGACAACCCCCGGCTGCTGGTCCGCTCGCCGGCCCGCCGCGAACAGCGGGTGACCCGCGGCCTGCCGGAAAGCCCCATCAAGGTCACCGTCACCAGCCGTGGTGATCTCGACCCGACCGCGGCCTTCTTCACCGCCGGAGCGGTTCAGAAGATCGTGTATGCCGCGGGCCCGGCGATGGGCAAGATCCGCGAACGCCTCACCGGGGTGGCGATGGTGTCGGTCGTGGACGCCGGGGATCCGCTCGACCTGGGCGTCGTCCTGGCAGACCTCGCCTCACGTGGCGTGCGCCGGCTGATGGTCGAGGGCGGCGGTACGGTCCACACCCGCTTCCTCACCGCCGGGCTCGCCGACGAGCTCCACCTGGTGATCGCGCCGTTCTTCGTCGGCGACCCGGCCGCACCCCGCTTCGTCGGCGCCGGCACGTTCCCCCACGATCCGGGCCGACGGATGGAGCTGGCCGAGATCCGCCGGATCGGTGACGTGGTGCTGCTGCGCTACCTGCTCGGCGGGCCGACCGGGACAACCGGGGCTCACTGTTCGAGGCCGACCCGGGCGACAACGGCGACGGCGGCTGGCGCAACCGGCTGATCTGAGGCGACAACCTCCATGTACTCGCGAACCTCGCTTCCACGCCGAAATCATCCGGAAGCGCACTTCCGCCCACAGCGACTCTCGAGACCTCTGAGCGGTGCATGAAGACATCCGCCCGTTCGGCGCGGCACACTACTGCCCGCTTCCCTGATCGCTGTCGGGAGTGACAACGCGGTCCGGGTGTCACCGGCGGACGTCTTCCGGCCCGTGATCCGGACACCGGAAATCACTACAAACCGCCGGCTGTCAATCGCTACCGCCTCAACCACCGACCTGCGACGATCGATGCTTCACGGCGGCAGGGGGTGCGCTGGTGGACGACAGAGCACGGAAGGTTGTGGCAGCGCAGGCGGGACGCCGACGCATGTGGGCGATCCTCCTGATGTGGATCATTATCGCGGTGGTCGTCACCCCGCTCGCGTCCAGGTTGACCGGCGCGCAGAAGAACGACGCCTCCTCGTTCCTGCCTGACAGAGCTGAATCCACCCGGGTCCTCCAGGCCCAGAAACAGCTTCCGGGCGGGGACGCCCTACCAGCGATCGTCGTCTTCGCGCGCGTGCCCGAACTGACCGCTGCCGACCGGACGGCGGTAGCCGAGCTCACCCACCGCCTCGACGGGTTCTCCGCGAGCCCGGTCGGCGCTCCCATCCCCTCGCCCAGAGGCGACGCCCTGATAGTCGGCGTGAGCCTTGCGCAGAACGCCGACGTCGTGAAGTTCACCGACAGAGTCAAGGACATCCGCCGGATCGTCCGGGAGTCGGCACCACCCGGCCTACGGACATCGGTCACCGGACCAGCCGGGTTTCTGACCGACTCCTACGATGTGTTCAGCGGCGTGGATACCACGCTGCTGTTCGTCACCGGCGGCGTTGTCGCGGTCATTCTGCTGATCGTGTACCGAAGTCCCTTTCTGTGGTTCGTCCCGCTTCTGTCGGTCGCCATCGCGGATCAGACGGCCACCGGTCTGATCTATCTCGCGGCCAGATACTGCGGTCTCACCGTCAACGGGCAGAGCGCCGGCATCCTGCGGGTTCTCGTTTTCGGCGCCGGCACCGACTATGCGCTGCTACTCATTGCCCGCTACCGTGAGGAGCTGACCCGCCACACCGACGCCCACGAGGCGATGCGGATCGCAATCCGCCGGGCCGGACCCGCGGTCGTAGCCTCCGCCGTGACCGTCATCATCAGCCTGTTGTGTCTGCTGCTGGGCGAACTCAACTCCGACCGCGGGCTCGGTCCGGTCGGCGCGATCGGCATCGCTTCCGCCCTCGTGACAATGATGACGCTGCTTCCGGCTGCACTCGTCGTATGCGGGCGTCGGCTGTTCTGGCCGTTCATCCCCCGCTATGGCGCGGACGCCGTGGCGGAATCCGGATTCTGGTCACGTACCGGCGCGACAATCGCCCGACGGCCGCGCACCGTCTGGATCGCGGCCACCCTGGTACTCACCGGCCTCGCGTTCGCAGCCCTGCACCTGAACACAGGCCTACGCCAGGACCAGGGATTCACCGGGTCGGTGGACTCTGTCGTCGGGCAGGAACTCGCGGAGCGCAGTTTTCCCGCTGGTGCGACCTCACCCACCTACGTCATCACGAACACCGCCGCGGCGGACGAGGTGCTCGCCACCATCGGGAAGAATCCCGGCGTCGCCACTGCCGTGGAAAACGGCCGCAGCACGGGAAAGGCCCAGTTCCTGGTCGTTCTTTCGCCGCCTCCTGACACGCGCGCCTCCTTCGAAACGATCAACCAGCTCCGGACGGCGGTTCACGCGATACCCGGAGCGGACGCGTTGGTCGGTGGAAACACAGCGGTGAACCTCGACGTGCGCAACGCGTCCGTTCGCGACCGGAAGGTGGTCATCCCGGTAGTGCTGCTGATCGTGGTGGTGATTCTCGGGCTGCTGCTGAGAGCAGTCGTCACCCCGCTGATCCTGATCGCGACCGTGGTCCTGTCGTTCCTGGCCGCGCTGGGTGCGAGCGCGCTCGCCTACGACCGGCTGTTCGGTTTCGCCGGAGCCGACCCCTCGCTACCGCTGCTCGGATTCATCTTCCTGGTGGCACTGGGCATCGACTACAACATCTTCCTGATGACGAGGGTCCGGGAGGAGAGCGCGAGAATCGGCCCCGGACCAGGGGTCCGCCATGGGCTGGCGGTCACCGGCGGCGTCATCACCTCCGCCGGTGTCGTGCTGGCCGCCACCTTCTCGGTGCTGTTCATCCTCCCGCTGGTGCAGCTCGCCGAAATGGGCTTTCTGGTGGCGTTCGGGGTGCTGCTCGACACTCTGGTGGTGCGCTCGGTTCTCGTCCCCGCCCTCGCCCTGGACATCGGCCCGAAGATCTGGTGGCCCAGCCGCCTGGCAAAACCGCCCGCGGACCGGCCCAAGCCGGCGGACACCAAGCCTGCGGATACCGGGCCTGCGGACACCGGGCCAGGTAACGGCACCGACGACCCTGTGCCCGGCAACGGCAACGGCTCTACCAACGGGACTAGCCGAAGGTCGGAAACTCCGGCCCAAAGATCAGGCGCCACAGGTTGACAGCATCCTCATGCCGGCCTGCCTGCTCCGCCCCGACCGCGTCATCCGCGTGGACTCGAGCGAACCGCACCGACTCCCGAAGCGCGTCGAAGTCCGCCGGCTGCAGGTAGGTCGACAGGTCACCGCCGACCTCCGCCGGGTCGTAGGCGGCGAACCCCTTGGTTTCGAGGTGGTTGAACACCGCGGCCAGCGCCTGCCGGGTGTTCAACCCACGGTTGATCAGAACCTTGCCGGCAAGGGCCTCCAGGTGGAACGAGCGCAGATGGCTGCCGCAGACCCGGTTCCACGCCTTGAGCAGTCGCACCGCCGAGGCGACCCGCGGGCCGGCGTCCGCCATCCAGCTCGCGTGCCGCTCCGGCCGGGTCGGCAGCCAGCCGCCGACACAGTCCGGCATGACATAGCCGGCACGCGGGTGGTCGAAGGCAGGAACGAGATGGACGTCCGGCGCCGAGTTGTAGACGATTCGCATGGCCTGGCCACGCGTGCCGATCGTCTGGACGCGGTCGCCGCCGATCGCGTTGCGGACGCAGAGAAGCAGGTCGCGTGAGTCCCAGCGGAAGCGCTTCCACGCACTGTTGGCCGCGCTGAACACGACGAAGATGTCCACCTCGTCCAACGGCCGGATCATCGTGTCGCGTCCCGCGGAGCCGATGGTGGCCACACCCACGAGAGGCAGCGTGCACCTCGGCGGGAAGATCACCCGAAGGGCCTGCTCGGCATCGTCCCGGCGGGCGTCGATGACTGCCCGGTCGTCGGCATTGAGTCGGATCAGGTCATCGAGCTTGGCGAAGGCGCGGGCGGTGGTACCGACCAGCAACGGGCCGGTCATGGCACCCGTGATCGGCCCGGTCGGCGGGTTCACCGGGGCGGGCCCCGGATCGTCCGGGAACAGCGGGTTGCGTGCTCCTGGCGTGGACTCGTC
>NZ_CAKKTK010000003.1:57917-126040 GCF_920656135.1 Frankia sp. Cppng1_Ct_nod
GCGGCGGAATAATCAAATGATCATACGTAACCTCGGACGCAGGGGCCCCCGTCGGACCCGATACGTCCGGACTCCCCATGGCCGCGATTTCGCGCCGGGTTTCCACGCTCACTCTGAGAACCTCCCAGGCGCCTGCGCGCCGACCGTACGGTCCCCCATCCCGTGACACGTGCCGATGACCGATCGACACGGACTTGCGAGGTGGATGGCCGACCTACGCCATCCACCTCGCGACATCGCTCCTTATGGTGCCGCATCCTGCCACACCGTAGACATCGGGGTTGAAACGGTGACTTAAGGCTAACGAAATGGTGGATTACGGCGGTGGTGGCCGAAACCAGACCCGCCAGCCCTCAGGCAGCACTATGTCGGTCGGGACGAAGGCGGTCGCGACCGCAAGCCGCTCGCCGGTCCGGTCGCCCACCCGTACCCGGGCCTCGACCACCACCGAGCCGCGGAACTCCAACCAACCGGCCAGCGCCCGCAACGCCTCGGTGGCATACCCCTGACGCCGGTAGGGACGCCCGATGGACACCGAAACCAGCGCCCGCCGGCCCACCCCGTCCACCGCGAGCAGACCGACGGCGGCCGAGTCGTCGCCACGCACCGCCCAGGTCATCACGCCACGACCGGCACCGGCGCGACGACGCAGATCACGACGTAGCGCATCCGTCGGATCGTCGGTCGCGTCGACCGCGATCCCCTGCGCCCGGTGCAGAAGCACACCGGCCAGCAGCGGTCCCAGTTCCTCGGCCACGAAACCGGCGTTCCACACCGTCAGAGGAAGCGCCAGCAGTCGCAATGTCGTCAGGGTTGGCCCTTCACCCACGGCGGGCGGGCTCCTGGACGCCGAGCAGCCCTCGCTCTCTCAGCAACACCTCGGTGCGGGCCATCCCCTCGTCCAGGCTGACGCCTGGCTGCCAGCCCAGGATCCGCCGGGACTTGGCGATCGAGTAGGTGCCGGTGCGGACCAGTTCGGCCAGCGCGAGCGGCCCAAGATCTATATGGGTTCGGGGATGCAGGCGCGAGCTCACCCGTCCGGACAACCAGCCATGCCCCGTGAGTACCCGGTCGGCGGTGTCGACAGCACGAAGGACCGCGGCCGGCACCGAGCTCGGCTCCGGCACCCCCGCCATCCGTGCATACCGGCCGAAGAAGTCCGCCGCGGAAACGCTCTCACCGCCGGTCACATGCAGGATCTCGCCGACCGCCTCCCCCGCCTCCGCGACAGCAATGACCGCGCAGACCAGATCATCGATGTGGACCGGGCTCAGTACCCCGCGACCGGAGTCGACAAGGACGAAGCGGCCCGCCCGTAGCAGCAGCAACGGCCACAGCGTCCAGCGGCCGGCACGTGGCCCATAGGCGTCGCCGGCCCGCAGCACCGTGACCGGTACACCGCGGGCCGCCGCGGCGATGGCCGTGTGTTCCGCGGCGGCGAGAGCGTCGGCTCGCGGCAGACCTGTCACGGTGACGGGCGCGGTCTCATCCACCAGATCCGGGAAGGAGCTGCCCAGCACACTCACGCAGGAGACATGAACCACCCGGCCGACACCAGCCCGTTCACAGGCCTCCAGCACCCGGACGGTACCCGCGACCGTCACACGGCGCAGCTCGCCCTCGTCGACCACAGCCGGCCGGCTCGGCGTTCCGGCGCGGACCGCGGCCAGCTCACCACCGGTACCGACAGCCGCAGCATGCACCACGAGATCGGCCCCGACCAGCAGTTTCTCCCAGTCACCCGGACGTGTGACGTCGGCCATGACAATGCCCGGACCACGGCGGACGTCGATCGGGACAACGTCGTCACCGCGCCGGCGGAGCTCGTGCACAACCGCGTCCCCGATGAATCCGCCGGCACCGGTCACCACCGCACGAGCCACGTCCGCCCCTCTCGCCCCTCGGCAGCCCCCGGGCCGGTCACCGTCGGCAGGCCCTGCCGACACGCCCCGCTGACACGCCTTGCGTACCGACCCGCCGCGCCTACCGGCCGGTCACTCCGGTCGCACCATATCGACCCTACGTGACCAGAGCGCCAGAGCAGGAGATGCCTCACCCGGATCCGGTAGAGATGCCCGATGCGAGGAGTCCGACTCCCCTGCGAAGTTCCTACGGAGTCCCGAAGTCCTGCGTCCAGTAGGTGCCGTAGCTGCCTCCGGTGGCGTAGCCGACACCGATCTGCCGCAGCGAGCAGTTGAGGATGTTCTCGCGGTGCCCGGTGCTGTTCATCCAGCCCGTCACAACCTCCGCGGCCGTCTGCTGGCCGGCGGCGATGTTCTCCGCGGCGATCGAGAACTGGTACCCGGCGGCGGCCATGCGTTGGAAGGGTGTCTGACCGTCCAGATCCGTATGGCTGAAGTAGTTGCGTGTGGACATGTCCGCGCTGTGCGCCTGGGCCGCAGCGGTCAGCCGGGAGTCCACCGTGAGCGGCCCGCAGCCGGCCTTGGCCCGTTCGGCGTTCGTGAGCACAACAACCTCGGAGGCGGCGTCCGAGGATGCCGAAGGCTTGCTGGCAACCGTCACCACCGGGTACGCCGGGGAGGTCGACGGAGGTGCTGTGGTCGGTGCCGGCTGCGAGGAGGAGAGCGGCACGGCCGATGGGCCGATCGTCGGCTGTGCCGGCGGACGCGCGGGCGCGCTGCTCGCCGGCGCCGGAGTGTTGATGATCCGCATCCGGCTCGTCCGTACGCGTAGTGCCTGCGACGCGTGGAAGACGACCTCGTTCAACGTGTAGGCGCCGTCGGGCACGGACCGGGTGTCGAGGTCGGCCTCGTACGGCGCGGCAGGTACGACGCGGACGATCGTCCCAGGCCCACGCAGGACATAGGCCACCCAGGTCTGGCCGTCGGCCGGGACGGAGGTCTGGACCCGCACGGTCCCACCGACCGTGCCTCGGTCGATGATTCGATCCGACACCGACTGGGCTGCGAGTTGGACCGGAGCCGTCGACGACGCGAGCGCCTGGGCCGCGACGACCGACGTGTCGTCACCGGCCGGTCCGCTCCGGTTGATGACCGCGGTGGCGGCCAGGACACCAGCCGCAAGGACGAAGACGAGCACTACCAACGAGGCGCCGAACCATCCCCGGTGGGAACGGCGGTGCTTGCGATGTCGATCCATGGAACCTTCCGTGTGGTCGGTCCCCCCTGTTCATGCGTCCCGCCGTTGGTGCGTCCCCTCTGTTGGTACGTCCCCGCCGTTCGGCATCAAGAGTAGCGAGTACTAGGCATGACGGGCCATCGGGCATCGCTTTTGACCGAATAGTTGTGAGCAGACCGGGCCAGCCCGACCCAAATCAATACAACAACTTGACTCTTTGTGCGGCATTGACTACCCGCCACGCCGACCGACTGCACGCACATCCACACCCGCCTGGAACGATCTACGGCAGAGGATCCCGGTTGCACCACCCGGCGGGACGAGCCCGCACCCGCGAGAACAGGGGCAAACGTCCACACCCGCCGGACAAACCGGGCAGCAATAGGGGTCAGAGTGCCAAAACGCTGGTAGAAGGCATCGGTTCGGGAAAGTATCCGCACGTGACGGCGTTCGAGACAGGGCCTGCCCAACCGGTGCCCGATAACACGACCCACGACGGCGCCGGCCATCGCGACCAGCCGCACCCGCCGGTCACGCTCCACCAGCCCGCGGGGGCCCACTCATCATACCCTTCGCGCAACTTGCCATCCACGACGCATGTCCGGAACGGGCAATTGTCAACCAATCGGACATGTGACCCCGACAGCCTACAGGAGCCAGACCCATGCCCATCGCCACCCCAGATGTCTATGCGGAGATGCTTGACCGGGCCAAGGCCGAGGCATTCGCCTACCCCGCGATCAACGTCACCTCGTCCCAGACCCTGAACGCCGCCCTGAAGGGCTTCGCCGACGCCGGAAGTGACGGCATCGTGCAGGTCTCCACCGGAGGGGCCGAGTTCCTCTCCGGGACGAGAGTAAAGGACATGGTGCTCGGCGCTCAGGCACTGGCAGAGTTCGCCCACCATATCGCCAAGGCGTACCCGGTCAACATCGCGCTTCACACCGACCACTGCCCCGCGGACAAACTTGACACCTATCTTCGCCCCCTTCTCGCGATCTCCAAGGACCGAGTTCTCAAGGAAGGCCGCGAACCACTGTTCCAGTCACATATGTGGGACGGCTCCGCGGTCGAACTCGAGGAGAATCTCAAGATTGCCGACGCGCTGCTGACCGACGCCCATCAGGCGAAGATTATTCTGGAGGTGGAGATCGGGGTCGTCGGCGGCGAGGAGGACGGCGTCGTCGGCGCAATCGACGAGAAGCTGTACACCACGCCGGGAGACATGTTGCGGACCGCGGAAGTCCTCGGCACCGGGGAACGGGGTCGCTACCTACTGGCGGCAACTTTCGGAAATGTGCACGGGGTGTACAAGCCGGGCAACGTGAAGCTCCGTCCAAGCATCCTGCGGGACGGACAGCAGTATGTCGCGGAGAAGCTCGGGCTGCCAACCGGTGCCAAGCCGTTCGACCTGGTCTTCCACGGCGGCAGCGGCTCCGATCTGGCTGAGATTCGCGAGACGTTGGGCTACGGTGCGATCAAGATGAACGTGGACACCGACACCCAGTACGCGTTCACCCGGCCGATCGTCGATCATATCTTCAGGAACTACGACGGTGTCCTCAAGGTGGACGGCGAGGTCGGCGTCAAGAAGCAGTACGACCCGCGCAGTTACGGCAAGGCCGCGGAGATCGGCATGGCCGCCCGGGTGGCACAGGCATGCGAGGACCTGCGATCCGCCGGACGCGCGCTTGCCGGCTGACCCCGCCCACGGCCACGGGACGAGCCGGGCCGGGCCCGGTCAACCTGATCGAACCAAGCTGATCCGACCAAGCTGATCCGACCAAGCTGATCGAACCAAGCTGATCCGACCCACCGGTGGTTCCAGACATCCAGAACCAACCGCAACGCGCTCGCCAGGCCGGACACGGTGTCCGCCTGGCGAGCGTTCGCATTTCCGTCGCGGCCACTCCGCCGTCGGTTCGTCCTCCCATATCCCACCTGGCACTGGGTTATGTGCTTTCGCCGACGTGGCGCAGATTTCCGCCCCAGGTACTCGACGGCCTGAATCGGCAACAATAACGTGGACCACGTATACGACCGGATCGTGCACGGATGGCATTACCCGGCCAACCTGTTTGATCGTGACCGCCCCGCCACAATCCAGCAATTCCGGCGATCACTTATGTAATGAGCGCACGAGCGCGCGCGTTAGCATCCGATCTCGGGTTCATCAAGAGCGACCAGCCTGGTGTGCGCATGCTCACGAAGCATATTCGTCACTTGTTCGGCCACCAGCAGTGCCGGTTATTGTCTGCGCCATGCTCGCGACAGAGTGAGCATGCGTCGGACGGCACGCCGAATCCTGCCCTCGTCCGACGAACGCCAAACTTGCGGCAGGAACGGGGGACCCACTTTTGGGCGCTGAAATCGGGCGTCCTCGGGGTGAAGCCGCAAAAGCGGCCGGGCAGTCCCAGCCCGAACCCGACAGCTCACCTCGCAGGCGTGGGGAAGGGCATCACCAATATGTCCAGAGCACGTTCTCGCGGTCGACATCGTGGAACCAGCCAGGCCCGGAGCCGCGCCCGGACCCTGGTTGTCGCCCCGGCCCTGGTCGCCGCCGTCGGTGGGAGCATCGCGATGTCCCAGCCGGCCAGCGCCGCGACCACATGGGCGGGGCTCCGCCAGTGCGAGTCCGGAGGTAACTACTCCACCAACACCGGCAACGGTTACTACGGCGCCTACCAGTTCTCGCTGAGCACCTGGCGGAGCCTTGGCTACACCGGCCTGCCCAGCGACGCTTCGCCGGCCACCCAGGACGAGGCCGCGCTGAAGCTCGCTGCCCGCTCCGGCTTCGGCCAGTGGCCGGTCTGCGGCCTGGGTATGGGCTCCTCCCAACTCGCGTCGGGCGCCAGTTCCTCAGGCGCCGGCACAAGCGGGCGGACGAGCGGCGGCAGGGTGAACATCAACTCGTCCAGGTCGATCGCCGCCTCGGTCCCGCCCCGCGTCGTGCTGAGCGCGGACACCGGATCGACGTCCACCGGCAGGCCACTGCTCACCGTGGGGTTGATCTACCAGGTCCGATCGGACGTGCATTCCTGGCAGAACCAGATGAACAGCCTGGGTTACCACATCCGGGTCGATGGTCAGTACGGTCCGGAGTCGGCCGGCGCGGCCAGCCGCTTCCAGGCCGCCAAAGGCCTGACGGTTGACGGGATCTGCGGCCCGAGGACCTGGGCAGCCGTCTTCGGCTGAGCCCGGCCGCCGAGGACCTCAGAGGCTCGGGTGACACGCGAAGAAACATGATCACACCATCTATGGCCGAGTGGTGACGGCCGATACATAACCAAACACACAACGAGTCGGGCCGATCCACGCCAATATGACAACAAACACAACTGAAAAACACGGCAGCGATCGGCCCGATTACTCGGTGTTACGAAAATGACCGGCGACGACCCCGACTCAGGGGTGCCCCGATCGCCGGGTAGAGTTTTGAATTTGGAGTTCACCTAGTCCATTTGGGCGGTACGAGCCAAGCCGCTGTAGTTCATCCGACACCCGGGTTTGCTTCGAAAGGGCCAGGCTCGCTACAGTCCTTCCACTCGCCGGATCGGTGAGGCCGCCCGGACGGACGCCGAGTCCTGTCCCCGCCCGACGCGGCAGGATCTACCGCGGAGCCATACGGACAGGAGTGGGGGAACCACATCCGGACGCTGGAACTTCTCAGCGTCCTTGGGGTAAAGCTGGCAGCGCCCGTTGGCGTTACCGGCCGGGCACGTTCCCAGCCCGCACCCGACAGCTCACCTCGTAGGCGACGGGAAGGATCCAGATGCCGTCCGTTGGCAGGCACCGTGCCCCGCAACAGTCATCCACCGCTGTAAAGGTCCTGCGGACCACCGGTGCGGTGACAGCACTTGTGGGTAGCGGCCTCGCTGTCGCAGCAGTTCCCGCGAACGCCGCAACCGCCGACGACTTCGCCAAGCTCCGCCAGTGCGAGTCCGGTGGCAACTACTCCATCAACACCGGCAACGGCTACTACGGCGCCTACCAGTTCGATGCGGGTACCTGGCATGGTCTCGGGTATTCCGGTCTACCCAGTAACGCGCCGCCGGCGTTGCAGGACGAGGCCGCCTACAAGCTCTACGATTCTCGTGGCTGGTCCCCGTGGCCGTCCTGCTCGGCGAAGATGGGCCTCACCAACAACGGCCCGGCCCCGCAGTCATCGGCCGGCACATCCAGTTCCGACGCTGTGGAACGAGCGATTACTCCGCAGGCGCCCGCGATGACGCTCGATCGCGCAAAGGCAGAGCTGCACTCGGCAGACTTCGCGGGGACCACGCTGTCCACCGATCTGGCGGGCCAGGTCCGCGCCGACGCCATGGTCTGGCAGGCCTCGATGCGCGACAGGAAGTTCGTCTTGACCGTGGACGGCCGCTACGGCGCGGAGTCGCAGGGTCTGGCCTCGCTCTACGGCTACCTCACACGCACGACCGATGGTCAGAGCGGTGTGGTCGGCAAGAACCTCTGGGACATCACCGTCACCAACCCGACGGTCCTGTGACACCTGTCCGGTAACACCCGAGGACCGTCCGACGGCGCAAACGCCTTCGGATCCTGATCCTGCGACGGACCCGCAGGCCCACCCCCCTCCCTACGGGTCCGTCGCAGGACAAATCCTCACCCCGGCACAGCGCGACCGCGATCGGACAGGATGGACACCATGACGACCTCGCCTGGACGACCGGATCTGCTCGGCGGTCCGCCCCCGACGAAACTCATCCTCGATCCTGCCGCGGCCGACGCGCTGGGCGCGGGCGAGGATCCCAAGGCGATCGCCGGCCGCTTCCCCGAATCCAGTCTGGCCTGGGCGACGCTCGCCGAACTCGCCCTGAACGCGGGCGAACCGGTCACCGCCTACGCCTACGCCCGGACCGGATACCACCGAGGCCTCGACCAGCTTCGCCGCACCGGCTGGCGAGGGCACGGACCGATCCCCTGGTCGCACGAGCCCAACCGGGGGTTCCTGCGAGCACTCGCGGCGCTGGGTCGCGCGGCCGCAGCCATCGGCGAGGACGACGAGGCCACCCGCTGCCGCGACTTCCTCGTCGACAGCGATCCCGAAGCCGCCGCTGTGCTGGGCCTCAAGACCAGCTGAACCGGTTCGAACCTGGCTTCGGCCTGTCTCGACCGCGTGGTCACGTCGACCGTCCAGGCCCTACCGACGCCTGGCGTAAGTTACAGGCGACGTAAGTAGCGCGCGATGTAAGTAGAGGCGTATGGCATTCGTCAATCGCACCGAGGAGCTTGCCGCGCTGGAGCGTTGGTGGGACTCGACCGACCCGCGCCCGGCGGTGGTGTGGGGACGACGAAGAGTCGGCAAGACCGCCCTGTTGCAACACTTCGCCGACGGACGGCGATCGGTCTTCCACACGGGTGCCGGCCGCGCGGCCTCCGGCGAGCTGGCGCAACTGTCCCGGCAGGTTGCGAGCGGTCTACCCGGGCGGTACCGGGATCTGCTGGCCCGCCCCTACTTCGACTGGGACGACGCCCTCGACGATCTCGCCTCGGCGGCGGAGCATGAGCCGCTGGTCGTCGTCCTGGACGAGTTCCCCGAGATTGTCGCGACCTCACCCGACCTGCCGGGAGTGCTGCGGGCCTTCCTCGACCGCATAGCAGGCAGGACGAAACTGCGGCTGCTGTTGTGCGGGTCGGCAGTGCGGCACATGACCGCGCTTCAGGAGCAGCGGGCGCCGTTGTACGGCCGGTTCGACCTGTCGCTGTCGCTGCATCCGTTCCGCCCGCACGAGGCCGCCCTCATGCTGCCCGGGCTGGCACCGGCCGACCGGGCACTCGTGTACGGACTGGTCGGCGGGGTGCCGCTGTACCTGTCTTGGTGGGACCAGGACGCAAACGTCACCGACAACCTGCTGCGGCTGGCATGCCGTCCCGGGGCGTCCCTGCTCACCGAAGGACAACTCGTACTGGCCACGGCGGTGGAACACGGCGAGCATCCGGCGGCGGTGCTGCACGCCATCGCCTCGGGCCGAACACAGCACAACGAGATCAAGGACCACATCCGGGCCGAGCCGACCCGCACCCTGGACCGGCTCATAGAGCTACGGCTCGTCGAACGGATCATGCCGGTGACGGACACCCCACGCAGCCGGCGCCGTGTCTACCGGATCGCCGACAACTTCCTCGCCTTCTACCTCGGGGTACTCTCCCGGTTCCGTGCCGAGATCGACCGTGGGCTCGGGGAAGCTCTGCTGCCGGTGCTGGTCGAAAGCCTGGATGACCATCTCGGCGCCCCCTGGGAAGAATCGTTGCGGGAGCATCTGCGACGGCTCGCCGTTTCAGGCTCGCTCGGGCCGGACATCGTGGCCATCGGACCCTACTGGGGCGCCGGTGGCCAGGACGAGATCGACGCGGTCGTGCTCGCCGGTCGGGACCGGCGTCCGGTGCTTGCCGGGGAGGCCAAGTGGGCTCGGACCGTCGACGGCCGAAGGCTCGCCACGGGCCTACGGGAAAAGACCCGCGCGCTACGGTCCGGCGTACCCTCCATGCCGCCGCGGGACGATCACGGGGATGCTCCGGACGTGACAAGCGGTTCGGGAACGGTCCGGCTCGCGCTCTGCGCCCGCGAGGAGATCCGCAACCCACCGTCCGGCGCCCTCACCGTCACCGCCGCGGACATCTTCTCCGCAAGCCGAGCCCCGGCAAGGTCAACAACACCGTCGGGGTTCGGCGGACGAGCCGGTGGCGCTCCGGGCGTAGTCAGTTCAGCCCGAGTACGACGCGCAACGCGGCATCGACATCAGCCATTCGGGCCGCCGACAGATGACTGACGAATTGGCCCAGGCGTTCAGGGTCGACCGCGGCCGTTTGCTCGACCAGGACGCGGGTCACCTGATCTCCGACCTCGATCTCAGGCCGGAACGATGCCGGCCGGGCACTGGTGGAGGTAGGAGCTACAAGCCATGTCGACAACGGGAGCAGGTCGGACTGCACGACGACGGCATACCGGTTGCCGCGCTGTTCGTGGCCGCGTGCGTCGCGGGGAGCCCGCACCTGGTACACGTCACCACGCACGCAGCAGCTCCATGTCAGCAAGCACGGCCTGTGCCTCGGCCCGGTCGACCGGGTCGGCGGCAAGAACCTCGGCCTCGGCTCTCAGCCGCTCGGCCTGACGTCGGTGCCATGCGGCCAGGATCGCCTCACGGATCACCTGCGACCGATCCCGTTCACCGGCTGAGAGGTCGGCCAACGCCCGGTCGACGCCCTCGTCCGTACGGAAGGTAATCGTAGCCATGCCACCCACTGTATTACTTCACGTAGTACGGCGCCTGGTTGATGTGAAGTTACGACTGAGACCACCGACAGCCGTTGGCCAACCCACTCATGCGGGCTGGCCGGCATCGTGCCTGGTCGGACCGGGTCGAACGGGGAGGAGGATGCGAGATTCGAACTCGCGAGGGCGCCTCCCCCAAAGATCGCCTCCGGCGATCCCCGGGGACCCCTGCGAACAGGAGCAGGTCTAGCGGAAAGCGTGACCAGCGCAGAGGATGATTCGGTGCTCTGGTGGAGACCACGACCCCGGACCTGTTGAGCAGGTTCGGGGCTGGCGTCACGCCTGTCCATACAGCATGGCCAGGTCGACCAGCTGGATGTCGGGGGAAGTCCCGGCGGCGTTGCGCGCTTTGTCGTTGAAGCCTGCTCCGCTGAAACAGATGAGCTGGGTGTGGGTGGTGTCGTAGCGTCCGGCCTGGGCGATGAGGTCACGGATGTGCTGGAGGCGTTCGATGTGGGCGATGCCGATGGTGTCGTTCCATTTGGCTTCGCCAATGGCGAGCAGTGGTGGCTTGGTACCGTCGGCGATTCCGATGACGGCTGAGTCGACTTCGTGGCCGGTGCGGGCCTTGGGGTCGTGGACGATGCCGTGTCCGACGCGGGCGGGCAGGCCGCCGAGCAGGTCGGGGTCGGCGTGGTGGAGGGCCCAGACGCGGCAGACCTGTTCGAAGTGGGGGCCCAGCACGTTGCTGGTGAAGCGGCGGCGGCTGGCCTGCCAGACTCGGGCGGCGTTGCCGGGGCGTTCCAGTTGGTCCCAGACCGGGCGCATGATGGCGTGATAGAAGCCGATCAGTGGTTCGGCGATGCGGTAGGTGGGGCGGTTGTCGCGGAAGGCGTCGGCGTCCCGGTGCAGCAGCCCGGCGTCTTCGAGGACGTTGATGGGGTGTGCGATGTCGGTGGCTTTGCGTTCCAGGTAGCTGGCCATGCCGCCTCGGGTGGCGTTGCCGTCGGCGACTGCTGCCAGGACGGACAGGTACAGGGCGGTGTCGCGCAGGTCGGGTTCCTCGGCGAGTAGGTAGCGGGCCTCGCGGAAGAGGGGGGTTTCGGGGTTGAGGACGGTGCGGATGACCCAGTCGTCGAAGTCGTCGGGTCCGGTGGGGGAGTCGCCGCGGGCGAACTCGCGCCGGTAGGCGGGCGTGCCGCCGACGATCGCGTTGACCTGCAGGGCCAGGCGGGGGTCGGTGATGTTCCAGAACTCGGCGGCGAGGCGATGGTCGAGGGGGCGAACGACCAGTTCAAGCCCGGCCCGGCCGCGTAGCGGGGCGTTGCCGGACAGTAGCTTGCCCATGAAGGACAGAGCCGAGCCGCACAGCAGCAGCCGGGCGCGGGAGGCGGTGCGCTGCTCGCGCAGCGGCCGGAGCGCCTCCTGGATGATGGAGGGCAGCTCCGGGTTGGCTCGGGCGAGGTACGGGAACTCGTCGATAACCACGGGTACGGGGCGCTCGGAGCCGAGGGCGAGGAGTGCGTCGACGGCTTCGTGCCAGTTGGCGAAGTGGTACGGGCTGGCGGGCCGGACATGGGCGGTGAGCGCGGTGCTGATCCGGCGCAGTGATTCGGCGTCGACGGCCTCGGTCGCACCGAAGTAGAAGCCCCCGGCGGCCCGGCAGGCGGCGTCGAGCAGGAAGGTCTTGCCCTGCCGGCGCCGCCCGGAGACCGCCCCGAGCGTGGCACCGGGCTGCTGGTCGATGATGAACCGGGTCAGCGCCGACCACTCGTAGTCGCGGTCGAACATCTCGGCAGGTTTGTCCACGCGCCACTCCTTGGGAGATAGAGATGTAGAGGCACGTATCTATAAAACGTACTCCTGTATTCACACGGCTGCGGCGAGCACGCAGGAACGGGCGGTCTTCAGGGGTGACCTGGTCACCAGGCCCGGCGGCGCGCAGGATCGCACTCAGGACTGCGTCGGCCGACGCGGCGTAGCTGTGTGAGAACTACGGCATGTTGGCCTCCACCACGGCCCAGTACTCACGGCCGGTGTCGGGGGGTCCCGGTGGAGGGGCGCGGTGTCGAGCAGGAACAGCCGGTAGTCGACGGCGAAGGTCCCCACCGAAATAAATGTAACCAGGACGTGGCAACCTGGCTGGGTCGCCTGCTGTGGGAGGAGCCACCGGACCCCGCCGAACCGCCCGACCGGAGCAAGTGAGACCAGAACTGAGACCAGATGATCGACTGCCGAGCCGGCCAATGTTGATCGGCTCGGCAGAAAGCCTGGTACCACAGGGCGGAGGATGCGAGATTCGAACTCGCGAGGGGTTGCCCCCAACACGCTTTCCAAGCGTGCGCCCTAGGCCACTAGGCGAATCCTCCGTCGATGAGCCTATCGGATCCAGCAGGTGCCGGAGCCGGGGGCAGCAAGATCTCTGTCGGGGCGATGCTGAAGAGCCATCCGACAGGCCTTAGACTCTTGGGAAGACCCCTCGCGCGGCGTCACCCTCGTGAACTCCCCCAGGGCCGGAAGGCAGCAAGGGTAAGCGGGCTCTGGCGGGTGCGCGGGGGGTCGTCTTCGTCACGGGTCATGTGTACGTCGTTGGGGCCCGCGGGTGCCGACGAAGCGAGCGAGTAGGCCGGTGATTCTGTGAGCGGCGCGCTGTACAACCGGTACCGTCCAGCCACGTTCGCCCAGGTCGTCGGTCAGGAGCACGTCACCGGCGCACTCATGCAGGCGTTGCGCACCGGCCGTATCCACCACGCCTACCTGTTCAGCGGGCCGCGCGGCTGTGGCAAGACATCGTCCGCGCGCATCCTCGCCGCATCCCTGAACTGCGTGAACGGTCCGACGCCCGAGCCGTGCGGGGTGTGTGAGCAGTGCGCGGCGATCCGCGTCGGGGTGTCCATGGACGTCACCGAGATCGACGCCGCGTCCCATGGGCTCGTGGACGACGCCCGCGACCTGAGGGAACGCGCGTTCTTCGCACCGGCTTCGGCACGGTTCAAGGTGTACGTCATCGACGAGGCCCACATGGTCACCACGGCGGCGTTCAACGCCCTGCTCAAGGTCGTCGAAGAGCCACCGCCCTACCTGAAGTTCGTGTTCGCGACCACCGAACCCGACAAGGTCATCGCCACCATCCGGTCCCGAACCCATCACTACGCGTTCCGACTCGTCCCACCCGGCGTACTACGCGACCATCTGACCTCGATCTGCGCCTCCGAAGGTGTCGACGTCGACCCGGCGGTGCTGCCACTTGTCGTACGGGCCGGGGCCGGGTCGGTACGCGACTCGTTGTCCGTCCTCGACCAGTTGCTCGCCGGGGCCGGGCCAGACGGCCTCGGCTATGAGCGGGCGGTCGCGCTGCTCGGGATGACCGACGGCGTCCTACTGGACGAGGCGGTCGACGCCCTTGCCGCGCATGACGGCGCCACCGCGTTCACCGTCGTCGACAAGGTCGTCTCTTCCGGGCACGACCCACGCCGGTTCGCCATGGACCTGCTGGAACGGTTACGGGATCTGATCGTGCTCGCGGCCGTGCCGGACGCGCCCGAAAAGGGTCTGTTGGAGACCTACTCGGTCGACCAGATCGAACGGATGCGCGACCAGTGCGGGCGGATGGGCCCGGCGGAGCTGTCCCGCGCCGCCGATGTCGTGCACGCCGGCCTGCTGGAGATGCGGGGGACGACCAGCCCCCGACTGCTCCTCGAGCTGGTCCTGGCGCGGGCTTTGCTGCCCGGCGCCGGCTCCGACCCGTCAGCGCTGCTGGTCCGCCTCGAGCGGTTGGAACGGCGGGCGGACCCGGGCGGCCCGACCGCAGGCCCGACGGTGGCGGGGGGTCCGACGGTAGGCCCGGCCACGGTGACGACATCCGCAACCGCGGCCGGCACGGCCACACCGGCGGCGTTCCAGCCGGCCCCGCATCTGTCTGCCGCGCCGATCCCGCCGACGTCCTCCGCCACGGGGTCCGCACCCACGTCACCGGCGGGCCGGACGTCCGAGTCATCGCCCGCGCCGGCTCCCACGGCCCGGATACAGCCACCGCCCCCTGCCCCGTCTCCTTCCGCCGCCACGTCATCGACCGGTACTGCCCGCGGTATCGACACGGGCGGTCTGCGGGCGGTCTGGGATGACGTGCTGCGCGCCTCGCGATCACGCAAGCCCGCCACACACGCCCTCCTACAGGAGTACGCCTCGGTCGCGGACGTCCGCGGAGACGAGGTCATCCTGGCGTTCTCGGTTCCGACGATCGCCCGGATGTTCGGGCAGGGCAGCAATGTCGAGGTCCTGCGCGCCGCTCTGACGGAGATCATCGGCGGGACCTGGCGGGTCACCATCGGCCCGCCGGGCAGACCACCCGGCGCAGTGGCCGAGCCTAGTGAGCCCAGCGGGTTCGGCGGATCGGACGGCCCTGGCGGGTTCGGTACAGGCGGTGGGTTCGGTCCCAGCGGGTTCGCCCCGTCGGGGATCTCGTCCGTCCAGGTTCACTCCGGGCCCGTCGCGGCAGCAACAACACCGGCAGCGGCAGCACCCATGGCGTCGACCATGGAACGTACAGTGGGCCGGGCCACAGTCGTCTCGCCGCATTCAGGGCAGACCGTCGCGGAACCAGCACCCGGGCAGACTCCAGGTACCCGTCCGGGTACGCCACCCGTCGATCGTCAGCAACCACGCGCGGCGACCCACCGCGGCGCCACTGCTACGGGCAACAGGAACGTTTCACCACCATCACCCTCCACTACCTCACCCTCGGTTACGCCAACGGCATCGGCCAGACCGAAGACCAACCATGCCGACGTCGACGACGAGCCGTCCCCGGACGACGACGACGCACCCGGGCACCCGGGTTCGTCCCTGTCGGGCGAGGATGCCGCAATGGCGCTGCTGCGGTCCGGCCTCGGCGCCACCGTCATCGAACAGATCACCGGCTGAACGGCCGCATCCCCCGAAGGCACACCAGGCCGCAGGGCACACAGGTCAGGTACTTGGAGCAGCCTCGGACGGGGCGGACCGAGGACGTAGGCTCAGGGGCATGCCGAACCCGCAGATACCACCGGGCGCCGGGCCGAACATCAGCCAGATCCTTCAGCAGGCCCAGCAGATGCAGGCCCAGTTGATGACCGCCCAGCAGGAGCTCGCCGACACCCGGGTGGATGGCACCGCCGGCGGCGGCCTGGTGAAGGCCACCGTGACCGGCGGCGGCGAATTGGTCGACCTCGCCATCGACCCCAAAGCCGTGGATCCGGCCGACACCGAGACACTGGCCGACCTTGTCCTTGCGGCCGTCCGGGACGCGGCCGGCAACGCCCGGAGTCTCGCCGCCCAACGGATGGGCGAGGTCACCGGTGGGCTGGGTGATGCCCTCGGTGGGCTGGGCGGGTTCGGTGGGCCGGGTGGAGCTTCGAATCCCGCGTTCCAGGGAAGGCCGACGGCTCTGCCGGGTGGCTTCGGGTCGGGGTCCGGCATCCCCGGCATCGGATGACAGGCGCCGGGCTGGTCGAGGCGCACGCCCGGACAGGTCGGTGACGATCGATGTACGAGGGAGTCGTCCAGGATCTGATCGACGAGCTCGGCCGACTGCCGGGTATCGGCCCGAAGAGCGCGCAGCGGATCGCCTTCTACCTTCTTTCCGCGGACCCGACGGATGTGCGGCGGCTGGCGACGGCACTGAACGAAATCAAGGACAAAGTCCGGTTCTGCCGGATGTGCTTCAACGTCGCGCAGGCGGAGCTGTGTCGGATCTGCGCGGACCATCGCCGCGATCCGGCTCAGATCTGCGTCGTGGAGGAGCCGAAGGACGTCGTCGCCATCGAACGGACGAGGGAGTTCCGCGGGCGTTACCACGTCCTTGGTGGCGCAATCAACCCGATCGGCGGAGTCGGCCCCGACGATCTGCACATCCGGGAACTGATCTCACGCCTGGCCGACGGAACGGTGACGGAGCTGATTCTCGCTACCGATCCGAACACCGAGGGTGAGGTCACCGCGTCCTATCTTGCTCGGCAGATTGCGCCGATGGGCCTGAAGGTCACCCGTCTGGCCAGTGGCCTCCCCATGGGCGGGGACCTGGAATGGGCGGACGAGGTGACTCTCGGCCGCGCGTTCGAAGGCCGCCGCGTCGTCGCCTGACAGGTTCTGCCCTGTACGAGGTGGGACGGTGTGACCGTCCTCGGCACATGGACGCCGCCGGACGCATCTCGGCTACTGTGGGCAGCTCTCACCGGGGCCGACAAGCGAGACCGGAAGACCGCTCAGGTGACTGACCGGCAGACATCAACGGGCAATCCAGGCGGCGTTGGCCTGCTGCGCTCAGTTGCCTTCTGTACGCGTCCTCCGCCTCGGCTGAGGTCCCGGCTGAGGTCCCGGCTGAACGCCTTGGCCGAGCGCCTTGGCCGAGCGCCTCGACCGAGCAGTGCATGACAACAGCTGGACTTCGGTACCACCGGTACTACCGTCAGGAGCAGAAGACCGATGATCATCAGTGCGCACGTGGGTGCGGGGGCGCTGGTCGGCACGGCACTGCGTCGACCCCTGCCCGCGTTTGCAGCCGGGTTCGTCTCCCACCTCGCCATGGACATGGTGCCGCACTGGGGCAACGGCCCGGGCCTGGGCTGGATCCCCGTCGCCCGACGCGACGGCGTGGCGGGCCTGGCCGCGATGGGCGTACTGACCGCGGCGGCACCACCCGGACGCAGGATCGCGGTCCTGGCCGGCATGACCGGTGCCTGCCTTCCCGACACCGACAAGATCGGAATCTATTTCGCGGGCCGCAGCCCGTGGCCGCGTCGTTTCGACCGCTTCCACGGACGCATCCAGCGGGAGTCCGCCGACCTGCTGCCCCGTGACGTCCTCGTCGCCGCCATGCTCAGCGTGACCGCCGCAGGACTCCTGCAGGCCCTGGGTCGAAGCCGGCCGCCGCGCCGGTGAACCCGACGCCGCCTCCCGGTGAGGCCCGGCCAAAGGCAGCGCGACCATGGCTCCTCCCGCGCTGCCGGCGGCCCCACCCGGATGACCCGGCCAAAGGCGCGGCTGCCACCGGTCCGTACTCTTTGCTTATGTTGAAGTGCTGAATTGTTGACAACAGGGGAATCCGGCGATGGGACGATACGGGGAACGGGTCTGGTCCCCGAACCCGGCCGCGCCGTTCCGCGGACGTCGGACGGGGGTGTACCGCCCATACCATCCCGATCTTCTTGCCGAGTCTCCACCGGCTCTTCGGAATGATCTTTTTGTGCGTGCGGCAGCAGTCGAAGCCGGCATCCGATCGCTGACCGGTACCGTGATGGCGAGCCTTGATCAGACAGCCGGCTTCCTCCTCCGGTCGGAGGCCATCGCGTCCTCCCGGATCGGGGGGATCCAGGTCGCACCCCAGCAGGTCGCCCTCGCGGAGTTCGCTGCCGGCGCCGGCTCCGGCAGTGTCGTCGAAGGTTTCAGCGCGAGCGCCCGCAGGATCGCCCGTAACATCGCCACACTCCGCCGCGCGGTCACCGATCTCGCCCGCGCCGAGACGGTCACCCTTGACGGCATCGTCAACCTGCAACGCACCCTGCTGTCCAGCCGTCCTCACACCGGCCTGCGAACGGTCCAGACCTGGCTCGGCGGCAGCGAGTGGAACCCTCTCGACGCGGGGTTCGTCCCTCCGCCTCCGTCCGAGCTGGCGGAGCTGATGGCCGACCTTGTCACCTACGCTTCCGGTGACACCCACCCACCGCTCATCCAGGCCGGGCTCATCCACGCCCAGTTCGAGACGATCCAACCGTTCAACGATGGCAATGGGCGGGTCGCACGGACGTTGATCCATACCGTGCTGGCCCGTCGGGGGCTGGTCACCCCGGCTGTGCTGCCGGTCAGCCTCGTCTTCATGACCCGATCGGACGAGTACGTGACGGCGTTGACCGCCTACTGTTCCGAAGGCCCGCCGGGCGGCCATGCCGCGCGTGCCGCGCTGAACCAGTGGCTCACGTTCTTCCTCGACTCCGTGGTCGTGGCCGTGGAGCAGGCCCGAACCTTCGCCGAGGAAATCGCCGAACTGCGCCGATCCTGGGACGCCCGGCTTTCCGCCTTCCGAGGTCAGACCATTCCGGTCCGCAACAGACCTCGGGAGCCATCGACGTCCGATCGGTTACTCGCCGAGCTACCCGCGTCACCTGTCATCACCGGGGCCAGCGCGGCAGACCTGTTGGGCGTGCCGGCGCAGGCAGCCTGGGCGGCGGCGGAGGAACTCGTCGAGGCCGGCATCCTGCGGCGCCGCCAGATCGGGCGCGGCACCACCGGCTACCTCACCCGGGAGGTGTCGGACCTGCTCACCTTCGCCGAGCGTCGCCTTGCATCCACCAAACGACAATAAACACCTCTCGACGGGCCCTGCCCTCGGCGACCCGGCCGCTGTGGAACCCAGAGCCTGCGGACACGGCCGGGTCAGCCGGACGGGAACAGTACCGCGGCGCCGTTCACCCGGTCGGCCGCCAGGTCGATCAATGCCTCGTCCGCCCGGTCGAGCGGGTAGGACCGGACCGTGACCGCAAGCCGGTGCCGCTGGGCGATGCCGAGGAACTCGCGCCCGTCCGCCCGGGTGTTCGCGGTCGTGCTCCGCAGCGACCGTTCCTGGAACAGGTGCCGTTGGTAGCTCAGCACCGGGATATCCGACAGGTGGATGCCGGCTATCGACAGTGTCCCGCCCCGGTCGAGTGCACCCAGCGCAACCGGCACCAGGTCACCGACCGGGGCGAACAGGACAGCGGCGTCGAGCGGTTCCGGTGGGGCGTCGTAGGCCCCTGCAGCCGATGACGCGCCGAGTGAGAGCGCGAGCTGCCGAGCCTGCGGGGACCGGGTCAGGACGTGGACCCTCGCGCCCTGGGCCAGCGCCACCTGCGCGACCAGGTGCGCGGACGCGCCAAAGCCATAGATCCCGAGCCGACCGCCGGGTGGCAGCTCGGCGCGGCGCAACGCCCGGAAACCGACGATGCCCGCGCACAGCAGCGGCGCCAGTTCACCGTCGGAGTAGCCGTCCGGCAGTCGGTAGGCGTAGTCGGCCCGGACGACAGCGTACTCGGCGTAGCCGCCGTCGGCGTCCCAGCCGGTGTAACGGGACGCCAGGCACAGGTTCTCCGCGCCACGCCGGCAGTAGGCGCAGGTCCCGTCGGTCTCCCGCAACCAGGCGATCCCGAGACGATCACCGAGAGCGACTCCGTCCACTCCGGGACCGATCGCGTCGACATAGCCGACGACCTCATGCCCGGGAATGGTGTGCGGTCTGCGCGGCCGTAGGTCGCCCTCGGCGAGATGCAGGTCGGTGCGGCAGACACCGCAGGCGGCAACCTGCAGCCGCACCTGGCCGGTGGCCGGTTCGGGCACGGGGATGACCACCCGGCGCAGGGGCCGCGCCGCCGCGGGCGCCGTTGTGGCGATCTGCCACCCGGTCATCGTCGGTGTCATGGCCATGACGTTCCCAGATTCCAGAAAACGGAATCATGCCTGGCCGGAAGGGTTCCACCGGCCAGGCACTCGGCGTGCTCCTGTCAGCGAACGTCAGATGTTGACGCCGTGGTCGCGGGCGAGGCCACCGAGATCGGTGTGTCCCTGGCCGACCGCGCGGAACTTCCATTCGGCACCATTGCGATAAACCTCGCCGAAAATCACCACGGTTTCCGTGGAGTAGTCCTCGGACAGGTCATAACGGACCAGCTCGGTACCGGTCTGATCGACAACCCGGATGTAGGCGTTGCGCACCTGGCCGAAGTTCTGGTTCCGTTCCTGCGCCCCGTAGATCGATACCGGGACGACAATCTTGTCGATCTCGGCCGGTACCTGGCCGAGGTTGATGACGACCGACTCGTCGTCCCCCTCACCCGCGCCGGTCAGGTTGTCGCCGGTGAGCACGATGGCGTCTTCCGGGGATTTCAGGTTGTTGAAGAAGACAAAGTGCTTGTCGGTGAGGACCTTGCCGTCGGCCTTCACACCGATGGCGGAGGCGTCGAGGTCGAAGTCGGTTCCGGTGGTGGTGCGGGCGTCCCAACCGAGCCCGACCGTCAACGCGGTGAGCTGGGGCGTGCCCGCCGCGGCCGCCTGCTTGGTAAGGCTGACGTTGCCGCCCTTGGCGAGGCTGATGGCCATGTGTAGATCGTCCTTTCTGGCGGGGTCCGCCAGATCGTCTCCACCTCATGGCGGATCATCTCGACGGATCGTACCGACTGATGCCCAAGACAGATGCAGGGAGAACCCTCGCACATGAGGAGTCGGCGGCCCACCCCCGGTCGGGCTCTCCACCTGTTCAGACCCCCACCACCGGCCACGACAGTAATACCAGCCATGGCCGCCCGGCTCCCGCCGGACTGGGTAGCCTCAGGACCTATGGCGGTCGTAGTGGCGAAGTTCGGCGGCTCCTCCGTGGCGGACGCGGACCGGATCAAGCGGGTCGCCGAGCGGATAGTGGACCAGCGCCGCTCCGGCGACGACGTCGTGGTCGTGGTGAGTGCGATGGGGGATACCACCGACGACCTGCTCGACCTCGCCGAACAGATCACCCCGCTCCCCCCGGCCCGCGAGCTCGACATGCTGCTCACCGCCGGTGAGCGCATCTCGATGGCGCTGCTGGCCATGGCCATCTCGAACCTCGGCGCCGAGGCGCGGTCGTTCACCGGCTCCCAGGCCGGCGTGATCACCGATTCGGTTCATGGCAAGGCCCGCATCATCGACGTCACCCCCGGACGCATCCGCAGCGCTCTGGACTCAGGCGCGATCGCCATCGTCGCCGGCTTCCAGGGAGTCAGCCAGGACACGAAGGATGTGACGACGCTCGGTCGGGGCGGCTCCGACACGACCGCCGTGGCACTTGCCGCCGCGTTGCAGGCCGACGTCTGTGAGATCTACACCGACGTGGACGGCGTCTTCACCGCCGATCCGCGGATCGTGCCGGACGCACGCCGCATCGAACGCATCTCCTACGAGGAGATGATGGAGATGGCTGCCTGCGGAGCCAAGGTGCTCATGCTCCGGTGCGTCGAGTACGCACGCCGCTACACAGTCCCCGTGCACGTCCGGTCGTCGTTCTCGTCGAAGCCGGGTACGTGGGTCATCGAGATCCCGGAGGAGGAACTCGTGGAACAGGCCATCATCCGCGGGGTCGCACACGACACGAGCGAGGCGAAGGTGACGGTTGTCGGCTGCCCGGACAAGCCCGGGGTGGCCGCGGCGGTGTTCCGGGCCGTCGCCGACGCCGACGTCAACCTCGATATGATCGTGCAGGTCGGGTCGGCTGCCGGCACGGGCCGTACCGACATCTCCTTCACCCTCCCGAAAACCGACGGGCGCATCGCGCTGACCGCGTTGGAGAAGGTCCGCGCGGCGATCGGGTTCGAACGGACCCTGTATGACGACCACATCGGCAAGCTGTCGCTGATAGGCGCCGGGATGAAATCGCACCCGGGGGTGTCGGCACTCTTCTTCGGCGCCCTTGCGGACGCCGGGGTCAACGTAGAGATCATTTCTACGTCCGAGATCCGGATCTCGGTGGTCATCCGCGACACCGACCTGCCGGTGGCGGTCCGGTCCGTACACGGCGCATTCGACCTCGGCGACTCCGACGGCCAGGCTGTCGTCTACGCGGGATCCGGCCGATGACCGCGCCGACGGCCGGCGGGTCCGGCGCTCCCGCGGGGTCGGTGTCTGCTCGGCGTCCCACACTGGCGGTGGTCGGGGCGACCGGCGCGGTCGGCACGGTCATGCTGTCGCTGCTGGACGAACGTCCGAGCATCTGGGGTGAGATCCGCCTGATCGCGTCGGCCCGGTCCGCCGGACGCAGCCTGCAGGTCCGTGGTGTGGACGTCGAGGTGCTGGCGCTGTCCCCGGATGTCTTCGACGGCGTCGACATCGCCGTGTTCGACGTGCCGGACGAGATCTCCGCACGATGGGCGCCGATAGCGGCGTCTCGGGGGGCGGTAGCGGTCGACAACTCGGGCGCGTTCCGGATGGACGCCGACGTCCCGCTTGTCGTTCCGGAGGTGAACGCGGACGCGGTTGCGGAGCGCCCACGCGGGATCATCTCCAATCCGAACTGCACCACGCTGTCGATGATCGTTGCTGTCGGCGCGCTGCACCGCGTGTTCGGGCTGGAATCCCTGGTCGCGACGTCCTACCAGGCGGCGAGCGGAGCCGGCCAGGCCGGTATCGACACCCTTTACGCCCAGCTCGCCACGGTCGTCGGCGCTTCTACCGCCGGAGCCGGCGGTGGTAGCGGGTCCGGGCTCCGGCTCGGGCAGAGCACGGGGGACGTCCGCAAAGCGATCGGTGAGGACGGGCTCGGCCCGTTCCCGGCACCGCTGGCGTTGAACGTCGTACCCTGGGCCGGTTCACTGAAGGACGACGGCTGGTCATCCGAAGAACTGAAGATCCGAAACGAGTCACGGAAGATCCTGGGGATTCCCGGGCTCAAGGTTTCCGCCACCTGCGTACGGGTACCGGTCGTGACGACCCATGCGGTAGCCGTACATGCGCGGTTCTCCCGTCCGGTGCTGGCACAGGAGGCACGGGCCGTGCTCGATGGAGCACCTGGCCTGGTGGTTCTGGACAACCCCGAGGCCGGGGAGTTCCCGACACCCGCGGACGTGGTCGGCACCGACCCGACCTGGGTCGGACGCATCCGGCAGTCGCCCGACGACCCGCACGAGCTGGCACTGTTCGTCTGCGGTGACAACCTTCGCAAAGGTGCGGCGTTGAACACGCTCCAGATCGCCGAACTACTCGTGTCCCGCGGTCTGTAGGCAGGTATCACCGGATTCGATGATCCGGTGATACCGGGGACACACCACCCGGTGGATTCGCATGACAAGAGAAACAATGGGCAACCCTCGACCGACGCCAACGAAAAATCGTCGCCGCCGGACCGGGCATGACAGAAAAGTGCGGAAAACCAGCGAAAACGGCAACCAGTCAAGATGGAAAAACAACCGCAGTCGCTTTACAACTCGACGGTACTTTACAACTCGACGAATCATCCGCCGTTCGACAAACGAGGAGGGTCCGCCCCCCGATCCGGAGATGGCGGACCCTCGCCCGATGGCTGTGGTGGAGTTACGTCCCTCGTGGCTCAGACGACCCGAACGGCGTCAGCCTGTGGACCCTTCTGTCCCTGGGTCACTTGGAACTCGACCCGCTGCCCCTCTTCCAGGCTCTTGTAGCCGTCCATGTCAATCGCGCTGTAGTGAACGAAGACGTCCGAACCGCCGCCGTCCACGGAGATGAAGCCGAAGCCCTTCTCCGAGTTGAACCACTTAACCGTGCCCTGAGCCACGTGCCGTTCTCCCTGCTGGTGCAGTCAGGACCCACACCGCGCGGGCCCCGGACCGTTTGTCATGGGATTTTGCACTCCCATGACAGTGTTCGTCAGTGGCGTCCCTTGTAGACGCCAACCACCGAACTTGGCCATGGAAGACGCTACACGGCTACGGGCCATGACGGGAGCCCTCCGGGCAAGGAAGTCCACTACATACCTCACGTAACGGATGGCGTCACAACGTCCGATGTAACCGACCGCGACCAGCCGCTGTGGGGCGCTGGCGCGCCGGGGAAGGCACGAACTGTCCGGATGCCGGCGGCGGCACTATGGGAGGACTCGTGGGAGGAGTCGTGGGAGGAGTCGTGGGAGGAGTCGTGGGAGGAGTCGTGGGAGGACTCGTGGGAAGAACTGTCGGTGGGGGCTCTAGGGTTTCGATCGTGGTCACCCTCACCCCCGAGACGACCGGTACCACTGCGACAGCCGGTACCACTGCGACAGCCGGTACCACTGCGACAGCCGGTACCACTAGGACGGCCGGAGGCGCACCGCTCGGCGAGGTCGAGGTGCCCGCCGCCCGGGGAACGGCCCGAACCACTGAATTGACTACTCACCGTAAGGCACGTGGCGCGTTCTTCACCCCTGCGGCGCTGTGCGACCACATCGCGGGCTGGGCTGTTCGAGACCCGCACGACAGTGTCCTCGAACCCGCCTGTGGGGAGGCCGCATTCCTGCTGGCAGCCTCCCGCCGGTTGCAGGCGCTCGGCGGTGGCCGCGACAGCGGGCGGCTGCGCGGCGTGGAGCTGCACGCTCCGAGCGCCGCGGCAGCGGGCAAGGCCGTTGGCGCGGGCGGCACCACGGCCGAGATCACGGTCGCGGACTTCTTCTCCGTCGAGGCACATCCCGAGTTCGACGCCGTCATCGGCAACCCACCCTACGTGCGGTACCAGAACTTCCACGGCGAGGCCCGAGCACGGGCCCGGACCGCGGCCCTGCGAGCCGGCGTACGCCTCAGCAACCTGGCCGGTTCCTGGGCTGCGTTCACCGTGCACGCGTCGCTGTTTCTGCAGCCCACCGGGCGCCTTGGGCTGGTACTCCCCGCGGAGCTGCTGTCGGTGAACTACGCCGCGCCCGTCCGGCAGTTCCTGCTGGAGCGCTTCCGCCACGTCCAGCTGGTGCTGTTCACCGAGCGGGTCTTCCCCGGGGTGCAGGAAGAGGTCGTCCTGCTGCTCGCGGAGGGCGCCGGGCCAACCGACCGGTTCGAGGTCCACCAGATCCGCGACCTGGCCGAACTGGCCATGACCCCGACAAGACCCGCCGTGGCCACACCATCAACCTCGACCGCCAACCCGACCGCCAACCAGGCGACGACCGGTCCGCAGGCGTCCTGGATGTCCGCGTTGATCAGCGTTGCGGCCCATCGGACCCTGCTCACGCTCACCGCGGACGGCCTCTTCGTGACCCTGGCCACCTGGGGCCGCACGACACTGGGCGCGGTCACCGGAAACAACCGCTATTTTGCCCTGAGCCGTGACCGTGCCTACGCCCTCGGGCTCGGCGACGACGAGCTGGTACCGATCTCTCCGCCAGGCTCCCGACACCTGCGAGCGCTTACCCTGAGTAATCAGGACTGGCGGGAGCTAACCAATTCCGGTCTGCCAACCCTGCTGTTCCGGCCAGGTTCACGGCCGTCCCCCGCAGCTCGCGCCTACCTTGCCGAAGGTGAGCGCGCCGAGGTCGACCAGGCATACAAGTGCCGCGTCCGAAGCCCGTGGTGGCAGGTACCGCTGCAGCCCGAGCCCGCGGACCTGCTGCTCACCTACATGAATGCCCACACTCCGCAGCTCGCGACGAATCTGGCCGCGGCAGCACATCTGAACTCCGTCCACGGGGTCGCGCTCGAAGCCGAACACCGGCGCACCGGACGAGATCTGTTGCCACTCGCCGCACTGAACTCCGTGACGATGCTCGGCGCCGAGACCGTCGGCCGGGCCTACGGCGGCGGCATGCTCAAACTCGAACCGCGTGAGGCCGCCCGACTTCTGGTACCCGCCCCGGAGCTGGTCGAGCGGCTACGTCCGCAACTGTCCGGAGCCCGGCGCACGGTGGCTCGGGCGCTGGCCGCCGGCCGGCTCGTCGACGCCGTTGCCGTCGTCGACGAGGTGCTGCTCACCGACGGGATAGGACTGAGCCGCGGTGCCCACGAGGAGGTCGCGGCCGCACGCTACGCCCTGTGGTTCCGGCGTAACGCCCGCGCCAGCCGTTCCGTGGGCGGGACGAAGTGAGCCGCCGCCCGGACAAGCTCGTGGCGTACGAGCCGGCGCGTGGCGGCGAGACATCCGAAAGCGGCGCGTTAACGAAGGGGATCGACGCCTGGATCGCCCACGAGCTGCGCCCCGCCGAGCCGGGACCGGAGCCATCCGAACCATCCGAACCATCCGGTCCGCTGATGATCTACATTCCGCCGTTTCCCGATCTTTAGAGCACCCGAGGACAGGACGCCCGCACGCTCGAAATGTCAACCGGACAATCATGACATCGTCGGCATTCCCGGCCGGCGGGACAGGCGGCTCCATGGATGCTTTCATGCTTGAGGAGCCGGCTGGAGGTACGCCCTCGGCCGGGACAGTCAGCCGCGGGGACATCGGGTGGTATCCACCCACCCGGGTTCCGGTCTCGCATGGGGGTACGCACTGACCATGACCCTTCCTACGACGCCTTTCGGCACGACCGGAATGGATATCACCCGGGTCGGCTTCGGCGCCTGGGCTGTAGGCGGTGCCGAACACGAATTCGGATGGGGTGCCCAGGACGACGAGGAGTCCGTGGCGGCCATCCGGTACGCCGTCGAATCCGGGGTGAACTGGATCGACACGGCAGCGGTGTACGGCCGCGGGCACTCCGAGGAAATCGTCGCACGGGCCCTGGCCGACATCGGCGAAGCCCACCGTCCATACGTGTTCACGAAATGCGGGATGGTCTGGGATTCAGACCCGGCAGGTCCACCTGCCCGGGTCGGCGCGCCTGACTCCATTCGCCGGGAAGTCGATGCGTCCCTGCGGCGCCTCGACATCGACCGGATCGATCTTTACCAGTTGCACTGGCCGCCGCGGGACGAGACACCGGTCGAGGATGCCGTCGCCACCCTGCACGAGCTGCGCACGGAAGGAAAGATCCGGTCAGTGGGCGTGTCCAACTTCAACGTCGGGCTGCTCGAGCGGGCCGCATCGGTCGGTGGCGTCGACGCGCTGCAGCCGCCGTTCTCCGCCATGAAACGGGGCGTCGCCGCGGATATCCTGCCGTACTGCGCCAAACACAACATCGGGGTAATCGTCTACAGCCCGATGCAGTCGGGGCTACTGACCGGATCATGGTCTGCGCAGCGGTCGGCCGACCTTCCGTCCAACGACTGGCGGAGCGGGTCGCCCGACTTCACCGGTGAGTCACTGCATCGCAACCTTGCTCTGGTCGACGCTCTGCGAACCGTGGCGAAACGGCACGATACGACGGTCGCCTCGGTCGCCATCGCCTGGACCCTCGCCTTCGACGGTGTGACCGGGGCGATCGTCGGCGGCCGTCGTCCATCCCAGGTCGACGGCTGGATCGGGGCCGCCACCCTTACCCTGACCACGGATGATCTCGATGACATCGAAGTCGCCATCGACCGGCTCCAGGTCGGTTCCGGACCCTCCCGACCATGGGGTTGACCAGTTGACCAGTTGACCAGTTGACCGGGCTGGCTGACCGGCCGGCCAGCCCGGGGCGTCATCGGAAAACCACCGTGGGGAACGCGATGGCCTGGTGACCCGCGTCGCAGGGTGATCCGTCGAGCTGGAGTGGGCAGACCGCGCCGGAGAGGCCCAAGTCGCACCGGGCCGAATATGAATACGCCGCTATGTGGACGAAGTCAAGATAGGCATGTGTCCGGTAGGAGCCAACGGGCGGGTCGTCGGCCGACAAAAGGCGTTGACCTGTCTGGACGCCCTCATCCAGATCCCACATGTCGGTGTCCGGGCGACGATCCATAGGACGGTTGGCCATGGCGGAAAGCGCGACGAACAACGAAGCTCTGCAAAAGGCTCTGCAAGAAGCCCTACAGGAGGCCCGGAAGGAAGCCCGGCAGGAGGCCCGCCAGCGGGAACTGGGCAAGTTCCTACAGGCGCACCGCGAGCGGGTCCCCGGGCTGCCTCGAGAGGACGTCGCGGCGGCGTCGGGTCTCGGGCTCGCCTGGTACACCTGGCTGGAGCAGGGACGGGTGCCCGCGTCCCACCAGGTCGTCGACGCGGTCGCCCGGACGCTGCATCTGGACGACAACGCTCGTCAGCACATCCTGACCCTGGCAGGTCTGCACGCGCCAACATCGGATGATCACCATCGTGGCCTTGTGGGGCAGCTCCGACCCGTGCTGGACAGTTGGCCGACGAGCCCGGCGCTGCTGCTGGACCGTCGCTTCGACATCACCGCGTGGAACGAGCCCTACGCGGCGCTGTGGACGGACCCGGGCCTGGTCGACGAACGACGCCGCAACCTCGCATACCTCCTGATCACCAGCCGCCTTCTGGGCAGCATGCTGCGCGAGTGGGAAACGGTGACAAAAGATGTGCTCGCGCAGTTCCGGAATCGGGCCGACCACGATCCCCAGGACGGACGTACCCGAGAGATACTCGCCCTGCTCGCGGCGGAGAGACCTGATCTGAGGCAGTGGTGGGAAAGCCCACCGGTACACGAGTTCACAACACGGACGGTGACGGTAAACACCGCTACTGTCGGCGAGATCCGCCTGATCCTGTCGTTGTTCCGTCCGGTGGACGGCCCGGACTCGACGCTCCTGCTGCAGACCCCGGCGAGCTCCACGGACCAGGTGCGGGTCCGACAGCTGACCGAGTTGCCGACACGATGGGTAGGAATCGACCGGAAACACGGCTATTACGACCATTAGCAATGTTTGCGACCATCAACAATATTGCGGATGAGATTTCCGGCTGTCCGGCATCCCGAAACGGGCGGCATCCCGAAACGGGCCGCAGGCAGAAACGGGCCGCAGGCCGGACAGCCGGAAAGGTGCGGACTACCGAAGCCAGCATCGGTGACTACGCCGGGACGCCTCCGGCCAGAAGTCGACGAAATCCCGTTCCGCCATCCGAGCCCGGCATTCTTCCAGGCCCAGCAGCAGCCCGAAGGTGAACGCCGTCGGCTCCCCCGCGTCCTGGGACGCCGTCCCCCATTTCCGGAGCAGTCCCTGCGCAATGGTGGCGTCCTGGTGGGTACCGAGCAGCTCCTGGATCTCCTCGGACAGTCCGGCGAACGCCAACGCGTCGGGTCCGAAGACCGGCACGGCGGTCTCGGCCGCATAGCGCAACCGCTTCGCCTGCTTACGAGCGCTGTGCAGCTGGATGTCCCGGCCATGACCGGACGGGGTCGCCAGGGCCGCCTCGACCTTGCGGGTCAGCCGGCGGTCGGCCCGGCCGATCAGCTTGGGCAGGGCGGTGCGCGCAGGTTCGGTCGCCGGCCCGTGCAGTGGTCCGGCGACCAGCGCCCGCAGGTCGGCGACAAGCGTCAGGTAACGCTCGCCGCGCAGCATCTCCAGCGTCTCGGTGCGCGCCGCGTCCTGCCCGGCGAGCAACCGGCTGTCGATCGTCTCGACGACCGGGCCACGCACCAGTTCGTCCGGCAGGGCAGCCACCCGTCCGTCGAAGTACTCGACCATCACCTCGGAGTCGCGGGCGGCGGACAACGCGCCGGCCAGATCGCGCAGCTCCCCGTCCAGATGGATGGCGAGCTCCGGATCGAACATCGGTGCAAAACTACGCAGAGTGCTGCGAAACCGGCGAGTTGCCACACGCATCTTGTGGACGGAGTCCGGCACGTTGAGGCGGACGCGCGGGTCGGCGGCGAGCAGTGCCTCCACCTGGGCGGCCAGGTAGGCACGGACCACTTCGCCCGCCGGTGACTTGGGCCGCAGCCTGCCACGGGAAACCGGCACAGCAGGCCGGCGCTGTTTCGCGAGCACCGGCCCCAGCACCCGCGACAGCTTGGAAACGTCGGGAGACACCGATGCGCCGGCTGCGGTCAGGGTGGCGCCGACCTTGTCCAGCAGGCTGACGTCACCGGATCCGACCCGTTCGACCTCGATCTCCCGCCACCGGCTCGGCTCGCCCTCCCCCGCCACCGCCACCGCGTCGAGGGTCTGGGCGCTGACATGGTCGTCGACCACCTCGGCGAGATCAGCGCCGGCGGCGTCGCGCAGCCGGACGGCCGTGCGAGTCGTGACCAGCCGTGCCACCGGTCGAAGCGGGACGCCTCCCAGGTGCACGGACACCAGGTCGACAAGATCGCCAGGTGGGGTGCGTTGCGACCATCCGCCATCCACCGCGGCGCGAGCAACGGCCGAGACCTCCGGAACGGGATCGGCCGCGGCCGGTGGACGGCCAGCCACGGCCGGCTGACCGTCCCCGCCGGTGTCGGCCGGGTCGAGCGGACGCTGGATCTCCTCACGCTCACCAGCCTTGATCGGCAGCTTCAGGTGCCAGCCTTCGTCGTACCCGCCGGTCCGCCGCCGGAAGGTAATCCTGTTGTGGGCCAATCGGAGATCGTCGGTGTCGTAGTAGACAGCCTCGAGAATGACCGTCTCCGGCTCGGTCACCGCTGTGACGCCGGGCAGCCCGTCCAGCGCGGGCAGCACGAAGACCGGTCCGACCGCGAACTTACGTTCCACTTCCCTCAGTTCGCCGCCCATGTCGTCCCCTTTCATCGCATACGACCGGATCATCGCGGTCTGGTGCCCCGCGGTGCCGTCGGCCCACCGCGCCACCGGCCTACCCGAGCGGTCTTCGGCCACCCGGCCACCCGGCCACACACGATCACACACGATCACACACGAGTAGTCACACCAGGTGAGCACAACCCGGCCGAGGTAAGTCCGACCCTCCCGTCGGCAACGCCACGGCCACCTTTACCTCATCTGATGGACGATGAATAGACAACTATTGTTCAGCGTATGTTAACCTTCTCGCGACCCCGACGCTCGCCACCTGAGGACCTCATGCTATAGGGAGCCAGGAGACCCTTCCGGCCAGAAAGGTGTAACCGACGAAGGCAACCGCGTCGATCAGGGAGTGTGCGACGACAAGCGGGCCGATCCGTCCCCGGCGCTGGTAGATCCGACCGAACAGCAGACCCATGACCAGGTTTCCGACGAAGCCGCCGATGCCCTGGTAGAAGTGGTACGAACCGCGCAACAGCGCGCTCGTCGCCAGCGCCCGGTTGTCGCTCCAGCCGAGCTGGCGCAGCCGTGTCAGCAGATAGCCGACCACGACGACCTCTTCGAGCACCGCGTTCTCCACCGCCGAGAGCACCAGGACGGGGATGCGCCACCACACGTCCGGCAGGTCTGCGGGGACCACAGTCAGGTTCGTGCCGGAATGCCAGGCGATCAGATACAGACCGAGTCCGGTACCACCGACAGCCGCGGCGAGTCCCGCCCCGAAGACAGCGTCATGACGAGGTTGTCGACGGTCCAGCCCGATGGTGGCCAGGCCTGCGCCGTCCCGGACGAACATGTGCAGTGCCAGAAAGGCGGGCACGAGCGCGGTCGCGATGCCCACCACCTGAAGGGAAAGGTCAAGCCACGGGCGTCCCGGGGCCGCCGAGGAGTTCAGTTCGGCAACCTGCTTACGCAACGGCCCCGGAGCGGTCAGGTCACCGATGTAGCGGACGACCGCCCACAGCGCGGACGCACCCAGCGACACACCGAGGACGAGCCAGACCTCGCTGACGAGCAGTCGCCTGGGCTGTGGGTGCCAGCGGCCCCCGCCATCAGGCCGACCGGTCGTTGCGTCACCGACCGGTGACATGTCGACATGTGACATGCCGACGTCGGCCGATGCCGTTTCCCGTTCCTCCCCACGCACTTTCACCCGCCGACCGTAGCCCTCGGTGCGGGCCGTCCAGCCGCAGTGCCTGCCCTGTCCTCGGGCGCTCTTAATGATGAAGGTCGGCGCCCGCGGGTTCGGGATGGGCGAACACCCGGAACAGCCAGACCAACGCCGGGATCAGTACAGCCACACCTGAACCGATTGCGATCAACATGGCCCGCAGGTTCTCGGTGGGTGCCGCCGCCGACGCGGCGTCGATCTGCCCGACAACCAGGTCGGGGTACTGGGCGGCGGCCCAGCCCCACAGCACGCCAGCCACCGCGAGGCCGGCAGCCAGCCGGGCCGCGGTGAAGTGACGTAGCCAGACCAGCACCAACGCACCGGTCCCCCCGCACGCCGAGACCGCGACGAACGGCAGGCCACGGGACGGGAACCGGTCGGCGACCACCGGTGCATCCCGCCACAGCAGCGGCAGCAGGGCCGCGGCGAGCCCGCCCGCGACGACCGCGCTGCCCAGCGCCCGGCGGCGGAACCCCTCGACGAGATGCTCGGTCGCGGCTGACCGGGCCGCGTCCCGACACAGGTACACCGCGGCGAGAAAGGCGGTCACGGTGACCGTGAACGCTCCGGCCACCAGGCCGAACCCGCTGGTCAGCGGGGCGCTTGCGTCGCCTGGCCGGGCGACACCGCTGGCCATGGCCGCTCCGCAGACGCCGAGCATGAAGGGGGTGACCGTGGACGCGACCGCGAACACGTGCCCCCACCAGTGGTCCGGGCCGGCCGCTCCCGCGCCGTAGGCCCGGTAGACGTAGGCGACACCGCGCAGCACGATGCCGACGAGGGCCAATGCCATGGGCAGCTCCAGGGTGCTGCCGATCACGCCGAACGCCTGCGGGAACCCGGAGAACATCGCTACGATCACGAAGATCAACCAGACATGGTTGGCCTCCCACACCGGGCCCAGAGCGGACGAGATCAGGGCCCGCTGTCCGCCGGCGTAAGGTCCGCGTGCAAGCAGGTCCCAGACGCCTCCGCCGAAGTCGGCTCCGCCGAGCAGGGCATATGCGGTCAGCCCACCGACCATGACCATCAGCAGAACATCCGCGGCGCTCATCGGCCCGCCCTCTGCATCCGCACGATCCGCACTGTCGCGTCCTCGTCCGCGTCCTGCGCGCCCGCACCCGGTCGCGGGTCCGGGCCGGCCGGCCGGCCGGCGATTGCATCCGGGGCCGGCACGCCGGTCTCGTAGGTCGGCCCGCCGGTGGCCATCCGCCGCAGGATGAGCACCAGCGCCGTTGCCAGCCCCAGGTAGAGGACGAGCGTGCCGCCGAACGCCCAACCGATGCCGGGGCTGGTGGTCACAGCGTCGGACACGAGCATGCGGCCGTAGACGATCCACGGTTGGCGTCCGCCTTCGGTCACCTCCCAGCCGGCCAGCATCGCGATCACGGATGCCGGACCGGTGCCGGCCGCCGCGAGCAACCACCCCCTGCCCAGAGGGATCAGCGGGCGGACCTTCCGGCGCCGGCGCCACAGCGCCACCGCCCCCACGGCCACAGCGAGGGCGATGACCGCGCTCCCGAGCCCCACCATCGTGTCGAAGGCAAGGTGGACGACAAGTGAGTTCGGGCGTTCGCCCGGTGGGACGGCATCCAGCCCGGTGACGGTGTGGCCGGGCTTCCAACCGGTGATGACCGACAGCAGGTCGGGGATCTCAATGCCATACCGGATCTTTCCGGTCGTACCGTCGTAAATGCCGCCGATGGTCAGCGGCGCGTGTGGCCCGGTCCGGTACAGGGCCTCCATCGCGGCAAGCTTCGCGGGCTGCTGGGCGTCGACCACCCGCGCCGCCCAGTCGCCGACGACGAGCTGCAGCGGGGCGCAGGCGAGGACTATGACCAGGCCGACCCGCAACCCACGACGGTGGTAGGCGTCCCGCCGGCCGCGCAGCATCCCGACCGCGTACACCCCGGCGACCACGCCACCCGTGCACATCAGCGCGGCGAGCAGCATGTGGACGACCTGAGGCGGAGCGGACGGGACGGTGAAGGGCGCGAGCGGCTCGGCGGAGACGACCCGCCCGTCCACCTCCCGCACGCCCCGGGGAACGTTCATCCACGCGTTCGCGGTGATGATGAAAAGGGTGGACAGTGTCCCGGCGATGGCGATGGGGACCATCGTCCACCAGTGCGCCCGAGGTGACAGGCGGTTCCATCCGTACAGGTAGAGGCCAATGAACACCGCCTCGATGAAGAACGCGAAGCCCTCGAGGGTGAACGACAGGCCGAGCGCACCGCCGTAGCGGGCCATGAACGCCGGCCACAGCAGGCCGAACTCGAAGGACAGCACAGTCCCTGACACCGCACCCACCGCGAACAGGACGGCAAAGGCCCGCGACCACTTGCGGGTGAGGGCGTACCAGACGGGGTCACCCGTCCGGATCCAGCGACGTTCGGTGTAGAGCAGCAGCCAGGGCATGCCCACCCCGAAGACCGCGAAGCAGATGTGAAACGCGAGCGAGAAGCCGGTCTGCCCACGCGCAAGATCCGTGGAGGCGGCGAGGACCATCGGTGGACTCCTCCTGCCCGTCCTTCGTAGCCGGACGATCTTCGACAAGAAAGGATCTTCTATCCTCCGTAGAACTTCTACGTTACGTAGAATACGCCAGCCGAGGACGCGCCGAAAGCGACAAAGACACCACCACGGATGCCGAATGCATCCGGACCGATATGGTGGGTGACGCCCTGTTCTGTCGACGACAACGACGCGAGGTGCCTGCCCCGGCCCCGCGACGCCACGTCCCTATTGCCGAGCGCTCTTACCCACAGCCAGCGGATGGATCGGATGAACGACGATCAGGACTGGACCGCACCATCGGCCCGACTGCTGGCCATGCGCCGGACCCAGCTTGCCGTCGTCGCCGTTCCATCAGCTGTCACCGCCGGACTGCTCGGCGCCATCCTGGGTTCCACCTGGCTGGGCGCCGAACTGGCCCTGGCGATCGCGGCGGTCGCGGTGATCTGGGAACGCATCCTGCATCGCCGGGTGAAGGCCTGGGCGTACGCGGAACGCGACGACGACCTGCTCGTACGCCAAGGCATCATGGTCCGCCGCCTGTCGGTGGTGCCCTACGGCCGGATGCAGTTCGTCGATATCACCGCCGGGCCGTTCGAGCGCATGTTCGGACTCGCGACGGTGCGCATGCACACCGCGGCCGCAGCCAGCGACGCCCGCATCCCGGGACTGGCCGCAAACGAGGCCAGCCGGCTGCGGGACGCGCTGGCGCGTCTGGGTGAAGCCCGCGCGGCCGGGCTGTGAAAGGGCCGGCCGTGAACGGCTCCGCACCGGACGCCGCCGTCGGTGAACCGGCGACGAACGAACCGGCGACGAACGACCAGGTCGCTGACGGCGTGGCCGGCGGATGGCATCGCCTGCACCCGCTGTCACCGCTGGTCCGGGCCGGCCGCCACGTTGCGGTAATCTTGATCATCATGCTGTCCGGTCAGGTGACTCGGCAGCAGGATGGCGGCACTGCGGGCCGGTACTGGGAGCCCGCGGTGGTCGCCATGGTCGTCCTCGTCGGTGTGGTCTCATGGCTGGTCACCCGGTGGCAGATCGACAACCGCACGCTACGGATCGAGACCGGACTGCTACGCCGAAGCTCCCAGCGTTACCCGCTGGCCCAGATCCAGGCGATCGACCTCGTGGAATCGGGGCTCGCCCGGCTGTTGGGGTTGGCGGAGCTCCGTCTTCGGATGGCGGCCTCGACCGGCACGACCGGACGGTTGGCCTGCCTGAGGAAATCGGACGCGGAGATCCTGCGGGCACGGCTGCTCGCACTGGCCCATGGCGTCGCCGAGGATGCTCCGCCACCCCCCGCGCAACTGCTGTTCGCGGTCAGCACCCGCAGGCTGGTCGCCTCGATGGTGTTCGGCGGCTGGGGAACAGTCCAGATATTTCTGGCTGTCGGCCTCACCGTGGTCGCGACGGTGATCCCTGCGGCCGTCGGGGCGTTGGGCGGTGCCGTGGCGTTTGCCATCGGCCTGGCGACATCCTTCTGGCGACAGTTCAACAGCGGCTTCGAACTCACCGTCTCCGCCGCCGCGGACGGGCTCCACCTGCGGTCCGGCGCGGTTCAGACCGCCTCGGAGACCATCCCGTTCGGCCGCGTCCAGGCGGCCCGGCTGGTCGAACCCCTTCTGTGGAGGCCGTTCGGATGGTGCCGGCTCGAGGTGGAGGTGGCGGGCCGGCGGGTCAGAAAGGAGAACGGGCCGGAGGGCCGGCAGCTACGCGTGATTCTGCCGGTGGGAGACCACGACCAGGCGCGCTACCTACTGTCCCGACTCGTCCCCGGCGCCCCCGCCGCCGACCGGCGCGCCCCTGCGCGAGCCCGATGGAAGACTCCGTTGAGCTACCACTTCCTCGCCTGGGGTAGCAGCGACCGCTGCGTGGTTGCGACCAGCGGCCGGCTGCGTCGGGTCACCCAGTGGGTCCCGCTCGAAAAGGTGCAGAGCATCCGCCGGGTCCAGGGACCGTTCCAGCGGACGCTCGGCCTGGCGACTCTCCACCTTGACACAGCCGGTAGAAGCGTCCATGCGAAGCTGACCGATCTTGGTATCGACGATGTCGACCGCCAGCTGAGCATCCTGCCAGGGCTCTGCCGTGCGGCCCGCCAGAGCCCATATCGGCCCTGATACCTGGTCAGACCCTCGCACGGGTCGGACCAACAGGTACCGACGGTCGTTGCATCCGTCGTAAGGTGGGACCATGGCACGTCTGGGTGACCTTGAGCGGTCGGTCATGGATGTGCTGTGGGACACCGACAGCTGGCTGACCGCGCGCGAGGTCGCCGCCCGACTCGACCACGAGCGTGATCTCGCTTACACGACCGTTCTCACCGTGTTGGAACGTCTTGAACGCAAGGGCTTCGTCCAACGGGAGCGCGCCGAACGCGCTCACCGCTACCAGGCGTCCAGTAGCCGGGACGCGGTCGTCGCCGAGGCCATGCTCGCGGCCCTCGACACCACTGAGGACCGCAGCTCGGCACTGGTCCGTTTCGTCGGATCGGTGTCCCCGGCCGAAGCCGACATCCTGCGCCGCGCGCTGACCCAGCCCGCGGACGTCGACGCGGACGTCGACGCGGATGCCGGCACCGAGCAGTCCGACGCAGGCCGGACCGACACCCTGGACATCGAATCGGACACAGCGCACGCGCATGCGGTACCGCCGTCTTCGGACGGAGGTACCGTTCACCCGCTATGACGACCGCGGCCATCCTCGCCCTGTTCGCTGGTGCGCTCGCATGGCCGGTCCCACGGGTACTTGCCGTGGCTCACTGGCCATCCCGCTGCCCACGATCAGCCATCGTGCTGTGGCAGGCGGTCGGGCTCGCCGGAGGGGTGTCCGCCCTCCTCGCGGTGATTGCGTTCACCTTCGCGCCGCTGTCCGCCAACCTTCCGGTCGGCGTGCGCGACCACGCCGACCACCTGGCTGCCGGCGAGCCCCTCGCCGGGCTCGGCTGGATCAACGTGATCGGTCTCGGAGTGGCATCCGCGCTCACCGCCCGATTGTTCGGCGTCCTCGCCCTGTCCACCTCGCGGACCCTGCGGGAACGACGCCGCCACCGCCACCTCGTTGATCTCGCCGGCCACGACCACGGCACACACCCCCGTTCATCGACGGCGGCGGACACCGGCGCGGCCAGGGACGGCGCCGCATCGGGAGAGGTCCCATGCGGGCTGTGCGAGCACGCCGAACGGGTCCGCCGACACGGCCGGCTCCGCGTCCTCGACCATCCCGTCGCGGTCGCCTACTGCCTGCCCGGAATGCGCCACACGCGGGTCGTCGTCTCCAGGGGCCTGCTGACCGTGCTCACCTCGGACGAGCTGGCAGCGGTCCTCGCCCACGAGGAGGCTCATGCCCGCGGCCGCCATGACCTCGTCATCCAGCCCTTCGTGGCCTGGCAGGAAACCTTCCCGTTCCTTCGGCCGGCCCGCGAGGCGACCGCCGCGGTGTCGCTGCTGGTCGAGATGCTCGCCGACGACGCCGCAGCCCGGCGGACCAGTGGGCAGACCCTCGCACGCGCACTGGCCCGACTCGGTGTCGCCCGGTCCCCGGTGCCGGTAGGGGCGGTCGGCATCACCGGAATGCCACAGCAGGGGGCGACCGCCCAGGGCCGGTCGCCGCATTCGGTACGAGGCAGTCAGAACAGGCGGGCCAGGGCGGACAACCGCACGGATGGCACGCGTCGCGGTCGGCTTGCCGAGCTCACCCGGCCTCCGGCCCACGCCCCAGTGATCGCACGTATCTCACGCCTGCTGGACCCGTCACCCAGTGCACCCCTGTGGGCGCATGTGACGATCTATCTCACCGCGGCCTGTGTCTGTGCCTTTCCCGTTTTCGTCCTGCTTGCTACCTGACCAGGCCGACTACCCACCGGCCCGGAAATCGGGACTGCGGCGAACTCGCCCGCCATTCGGTCGCCGGTAATCCCGATAAATTCCACATACTTTCACTGACATCAACGAGGCGGATATCCCGGAAAAGACTTCACCCTGCGATCTTTCCGATCGGTGACCACTTCGCACGTTTGGTTACATCTGGTACAGGGCACCAGTAATCCTACGACACATAGATGACGGGATGGTGCATCCAACCACATGGCATCACATCGTCACTGACCGCGATAACGTCACATACCTCCAACCCGGAGTGCCCCCTACCGCAGCTTCCGCCAACCACAGGGCAGTCACATGGAATCGACGCCGTATCCTCGCGGCTCACGCCCACCGATGATTCGTCATGCGGGCGTCCAGGGCAGCCATGACCTGCTATCGGGCCGACGGGGAAGCCTCGAAATGATCTCGCAGCTCGCGGACCTCGCCCCCATCGGTTTACTGGTCGTGGACGCAGAGCTACGGGTACGCATGATGAACCGGACGATACTGGAAATAAACGGTCTGTCCGTGGCGGACATCGGTGACAGGGTCATCTCCGATCTGCTCCCCGATGTGGAGCCCTACGCATGGGATGTGATCCGGCAGGTGCTGGCCACCGGGGAGCCGATCCTCGATGTGGAGATCACCAGCACCACCCCGGCGACCTACCCCGACCAGCGCATCTGGCAGGTTTCCCACTACCCGTTCCGCGACTCGGACGATGCCACGGTCGCGGTTGGCGTGACCGTGGTCGATGTTACCAAACAGCGCCACGCCGAGGCGGAGCGCGATGCTGTGGAACAACGGCTGCGCCTGTTGGGCCGGGCCAGCGGGCTGCTCGGAACCTCACTGAAGCTTTCGGACACGCTGGACTCGATCGTCGAGCTCATCGTCCCGGAATTCGCGGACAACTGCGAATTGCTGTTGGCCGACGAACCTCTCGACGCTGATGCGAGGCCGGATTCGCTGACGCTGCGCGGATTCGCGTCGGCCACCTGGCCGAGCTCCTCCCCTCGACCCTGGGACCCGCTGGAGACCATCGGTGTGCCCGTCGAACTCGGCCCGGACAATCCGGCTCATCAGGCGCTCGCCACACGCCGGCCGGTGCTTTTCACCATAGACGACCGGGTGATCCGTAGCGTCCATGTCCAGGAACCGAGCCGATACCGCGCAGATGCGCACTTCGAACGCATGGCAGTCGACATGGCCATCGTGGTTCCGCTCCTGGTAGGTCGGCAGTTCTTCGGCGTTGCCTACTTCGGCATCGGCCAGTCCCGGCGTCGTTATACCGACTGGGACGTGCAGACCGCGGCCGAACTGGGCAGTCGAATCTCCAACGCGGTGGCCAATGCCCACGCCTACGCCCGCCAGCGCACCGCCGCCATTACTCTGCAACGCGGCCTGCTACCCCACAACACCCCGGCTCTCGAAGGTCTAGACATTGCCTGGCGCTATGAACCGGGAACCGCCGGCACCGAAGTCGGGGGCGACTGGTTCGACGTCATCGGGCTGTCCGCCGGTCGGGTCGCTCTGGTCATCGGTGACGTCATGGGCCGGGGCCTCGCCGCCGCCGCGGTCATGGGCCAGGTCCGCACCGCCGTCCGCGCCTTCGCCGCCCTCGACCTGCCCGCCGCCGACGTCCTCACCCACCTCGACGACCTCGTCCAGACGATCGGCAGCGGCCCCGAGGACACCCTCGTGAGCTGCATCTACGCCATCTTCGAACCCGCCACCGGCACAATCTGTCTGGCCAATGCCGGCCACCTGGACCCCGTCCTCGCGCGCCCCGGCGGGGAGGTCCTGCTCCTTGCGGGCCGAGGCGACATCATCCTCGGCGTCGGCGGCCAGACATTCAGCGAAACTCGGCACCCGTTCCCGGCCGGCTCCACGCTTGCCCTGTTCACCGACGGCCTGGTCGAATCCCCGTCCATCGACATCGACGAAGGCTGCCGGCGTCTTCAGCGCACCCTACGGACCCTCACCAGCCTCAACACCAACATCCCTACAGATGATCTCGATGAAACCGCCGACCGACTGCTGTCCCTCCTCGACCGCGGCGAAGGTTATGACGACGACGTCGCCCTGCTGCTCGTCCGCGCCACCACCACAGCCACCACCGCCACCACGTCGATCGCCCCCGAGCCCCGGGCCGCCAGAAGCGCCCGTGCGACCGTCCTCGCCGCCCTCGACGACTGGGGAGTCGCCGAGGACGCCTTCACCGTCGAACTTCTGGTCAGCGAACTGGTCACCAACGCGATCCGCTATGCGCACACCCCCAGTCGCCTCGTCCTGCGCCGAGGACAGCACGCCCTCTACGTCGAAGTCTCCGATGAGGACACCCGGGTGCCCCGCCTGCTGCATCCCACCTTCGACGACGAAGGAGGCCGTGGCCTGCAGCTCGTCGCCGAACTGGCCACCCACTGGGGTGCTAGACCCACCCGCACCGGCAAGACCGTCTGGTTCCAGCTGGACATCCCCAACAACGCCATGCAGAACGGCTTCCGTCCCTCCGCGGGGGACAACCACTGATCACGGGTCGGCGAACGGCGCGCTTCCCGTCCAACGTCGATCCCTCTTACGAGCTCCGCGACGTCCAGGGGACGCCCGAGCCTCCGGGTCAGTTCGTAGGGTGCGGCGAACGCCCGCTCCAGCGGGATCTGCTGGTCCCAGCAGGTATCGGAACCATGGAGTGGAAAGACGTCGTCCGGACCGACATGCCCCTCGCAGCACCCCCTGACCTCTGCCGCACTCCCGTCCATCCCAGCCCGCACCTGCGTGTAGCACAAGTGCTATTCTGGGGAGATGAACGAGATAGGGCTTCGCGAAGTGCGGCAGAACGCAAGCGAGCTGGTGCGGCGCGCCCAGGCCGGCGAGCGGTTGACCATCACTGTTTCCGGCCGGCCGGCAGCCGTCCTCGGCCCGGTGACCCCGCGCGCATGGCGGCTTTGGGACGACCTCGCGGATGTCTTCACCCTGCCGACCGACACCGACTGGTCCGGTGATCGCGAACTTATCGACGACACCCTCACAGATCCCTGGGAAGATCGATGAATCGTGGCGTCCTCGACACCAGCGTGCTGGTCGCGACCGATGTCGCGCCGATCCCTGGCGAACTGGCGGTCAGCGTCATCAGCATTGCCGAACTCCAGTTCGGTGTCCTCGTCGCCAAGACACCCGAGGCCCGCGCGAACCGACTCGCCCGCCTCAGCGCACTCCAACGAAGATTCGACCCGTTACCCGTCGACGACGCCGTCGCCGACAGCTACGGACGACTCGCCGCCCGAGTCGTCGAAGTCGGACGCCAGCCACGTGCACGGACGATGGACCTGCTGATCGCGGCTACCGCGCACGCCCACGAAGCCAGCGTCTACACCCGCAACGCCGCCGGCCTCGCCGGCCTCGAAGGCCTCATCAGAATCATAAAGATCTAGGAGTCTGGGCCGCGAACGCCCGCTCCAGCGGGATCTGCTGATCCCAGCACATGTCGGAAACATGGAGCACCTGATCAACCAGCCGGTGGACATGCCAGCGGCGTAGGGAGGAGGCCGACGAGCTCCTAGCATCGGTCTCGTGCGTATCGGCCCACGGGAAGTGGAGGACGCCGGTGGGTTTCGTGAGTGGGCCGACGGCCTGCCGGGCTCGGCTCTGCGTGGCCGTGTCCGGGCCTACACCGGTTTCCGAGAAGAGCTGCTCAGCCCGGTACGTCGGCGGGAGACCCCTTCGGGCGAGTGCATCGTGATCGTCAGTTTCGGAGACGGGTCCCGCGCGCTGCCCACGCCTGGCGCCCAGGTCTTGAAGACGTATTCCTCGTTCATCGCCGGGATACATGACCGGCCAACGCGGACCGGGCATGACGGCCGTCAGCTCGGCATCCAAATCCGGCTCGATCCGCTTGGCGCGTTCTCGCTGTTCGGCGTGCCTATGCACGAGCTGGGCAATCGGGTCGTGGCGCTGTCCGACCTGCTCGGCTCTGACTCCGAGCGTTGGGCCGGAGGGCTGTCGGAGGCGAAGACGTGGAAGGAGCGCTTCGCGCTGCTTGACTGTCTGCTCACCGGCAGGATCGCGGCCGCCCGGTTCCGTCGCCAGAGGTCGTGTGGGCGTGGCGGACGATGCGCCGGGCCGGCGGGGCGGTCCGAGTCGCTGACCTTGCCGCGCGTGCCGGACGCAGTCATCGGTACCTGGCAGCCCGGTTCCGTGAGCAGATCGGGACGACTCCGAAGATCGCGGCACGAGTGCTGCGGTATGAGCGAGCCGCGCGGCTGCTCACTCGCGGAGACATGGCGCCGGCGCAGGTGGCGGTTATGTGCGGCTATGCGGATCAACCGCACCTGACTCGGGAGTTCACCCTGTTCGCGGGGGTGACGCCGGCAGCGGCGCGGCGCTTCGCGGACTGATGACCACAATCATAGGGCGACCTTTGGTGTGCGGTCAGCCGGTCAACTTTCTTCAAGACCGCGCCCGGACGCCCAGCCTACCGTCCCCGTATGACCAAAAACCCGCCTCCGTCGTCAAGGAACCATGCCATCTATGATCCCGCGCGAGGGTATCCCGTCATCGTGCCGTGCGTGCTCTACGATGACCCCTTGGCCGTTGTTGGTTGGCTGACCGATGTACTCGGCGTGCGAGAAATCGTCCGGGCCGCTCTGCCGGGCGGCTGGGTCGGACATGTCGAGGTGGAGCGGGACGGCTTTATCATTTTGCTGGGACGTCGAGGTGGGCAGTTCGCCGGGACCGTGAGCATCACTCAGATCTTTGTCGATGACGTTGCCGCGGCATGCGAACGCGCGGTCAATGCCGGGGGCTCGATTCTCGATGCGGCGGATGATCGGCCTTGGGGCGTCCGGCAAGCGGTCGTGGCCGATCCCGAGGGCCAGCGATGGGCGCTTACCCAATACGTGCGCGACACCGATCCGGCGGATTGGTACGGTCAGATTCTCGGGTCCATGCATAGTTGAGCTCTACGTTTCTACCTGACCAAGGGTGACGGGTCGTCAGGCAAACCCGGAGCAGAGCCCATCTGACCGGAGCCTCGAAGATCTCCGAGAACCGAAACCTGTCAGGCCGTCCCGGCCTTGGCCGCGGCCTTCATCTGCTTCTTGTAGTCACGGACCTTGTCCCGGGTGATCGTGTCAGTGATGTCGGCGATCGAGCAGAACGTTGCGTCCTCCCCGAAAGGAGCCGACGCCTCCTGCCAGCCGGGAGGGGTCACGTCGAGCTGCTTTCCGAGCAGCGCCACGAAGATCTTGGCTTTCTGCTGCCCGAACCCGGGCAACGCCGAAACACGCCGCAGCAGTTCACGACCGTCTACGGCGGTTAGCCACACGTTCGCGGCGTCCGAGTCGTACTTGTCGACGACCAAACGGCACATCGCCTGGACCCGCTTGGCCATCGATCCCGGGAAGCGGTGCAGCGCCGGCCGCTGACAGAAGGCGGCGGCGAGCGCATCCGGGTCCGCGTCTGCGAGTTCCGCGGCATCGAGGGGACGCCCGAGCCTCCGGGTCAGTTCGTAGGGTGCGGCGAACGCCCGCTCCAGCGGGATCTGCTGGTCCAGCACCATTCCGATCAGCAGCGCCAACGGGTCGTTGGTCAGCAGCTCGTCGGCCTCGTCGATCTGACTCAGGTGAAGTCCCACGCCCATCACGGTAGCCGGATCGGCGTAGCCGTGGCATCGCTGGTCAGGCCGCCGCGTCCAGGTGGCGGCCTCGACGTGGACGAGACCGGATTCGAGGTCGCGAACCGCTTCCAGGGCAGGCACCAGGTCGGTGTCACGGCTGAACGGGATGCCGACGTCGTAGGCGTTCTTGCAGGCGAGGCGTACGGAGGCGACAGCCAGTGCCACGCTCGGGCTCGTTCGGGTTCGGCTCCGTCACGCGGGACGTAGCCGGCTGGCCAGGGCCACGGCGTAGCCGAGGGCGACGGCCAGGGCAGTCGCGCCGTCTGCGAGCCACATGCCCCGTCCCCACAGACCGGGCACATAGAGGTTCCAGTAGCCGGCCAGCAGTAGCGCTCCCGCGGTGACGCCGAAAAGAGTCAGGCCCATCGCCGGGACGAAGTCCGGTGTCGCCGCCCGCGGCCGGCGTCGCAGCACGACCGTCGCGACGCCGAGGATCACCAGGCCGACAATCGCGCCGCCGACGTGGAAGACCAGCGTGTCGGCGGCATTCTCCAGACCTGCGGCGCGCGCGCAGCTCGCCGCGGCCGGATGCACGGTGAGCCAGTGCGCGCAGTCGCGCGCCGACACGGCGACACCGGATGGCAGCCCGTACACAAATGTCCTGCCCGCGAGCACGGCGAGCAGCCGTGCCAACAGCGCCGACACTCCGATTGCCGCCAGGCCGGCCGCAGCCATCCGGATGCCGGCCACCGCCAGCGCGGCGAGCAGGAACGGCCGCTGCGCGCGGTGGGCCGCCCTGGCCACGGCGCGCGGGGAGCCGAAACGCTCGATCGCCCTGATCTCGGCCGCGGCGGCATCCACTCCCGCCTCGATCTCCGCGTCGGCCGCGTCGCGCAGGTGCGCCTCGGTCTCGACCAGCAGGCGTCGGATCTCTGCCGCCGGTCCCTTCGACCGGACCAACAGCTCGTCCAGGTACTCCTCGATCGTCATCCGGCCACCCCGAGAACCGCGTTCATGCTGACGGAGAACCGCCGCCATTCGGTGGTGGCCACGGCGAGCGCGGTCGCGCCCTGGGCCGTAAGCCGGTAGACACGCCTGCGGCGGCCGTCGTGCGTGTCCCAGTCGCTTTCCAGCAGTCCCTGCTTCTCCAGCCGGTGCAGCGACGGGTAGATCGTGCCCTCCGGCATGTCGAATGCTCCGTCGCTACGTCGTCTCAACTCCGCGATCACCTCGTACCCGTGCCCCGGGCCCATGCTGAGCACAGAGAGGATCAAGGTGTCGAGGTGCCCCTTGGCGCGATCAGCTCCCATACCTAGGTAGTCTAGGGGTAGTCGCGAGCAGGGGGAAGAGATGAGCAGATCGTGGGTCGTACCGACAGCCGTACCGCTCGGGGTCGCCGCCGGCTTCCTCGGCGCCCGAGTCCTCCTCGTCGGCTCAGGCGTGATCCTGATCCCGTGGGGGCTGTTGGCCGTCCTGCTCGGCATTGCGGCACGCCGACGAAGCTCGGCCGCCGCCGCCGGCGGCCTCTTCGGCTTCGCCCTCGCCCTGACCTTCATGATCGCCGGATACGACGGCACCGCGTCACTCGCCTCGACGCTCGGGCCCTTCGTCCTCCTCGGACTTGTCGGCGCGGTCGCGGGCGCGGTCCCTTCCGCGGTGGCCAGGCTCGCGGTGACCAGGCTCGCCCGCCGGAGGGCCCACGCGTCCACCGTCGGCGACCATGACGCGCCGCTCGGCGCGGAGCCCGTCCAATGACTAGATGACCTCGGTCGGCAATTCGTTCCTTGTTTGTCCGATCTGCCGGTCCAGCACCATTCCGATCAGCAGCGCCAACGGGTCGTTCGTCAGCAGCTCGTCGGCTTCAGCGATCTGACTCAGGTGCAGGCTCACACGGTTCACGGTAGCCGGATCGTCCAGGAGGGCCTAGCCACGGCTATCATCGCCTCGCGGTCCAGCGCGTGCGCGCGGACCTGCCCTACCGGCGCCAGTTTGGCCATGGCGGCCGGCCTGGCCACCGGGGCGAACGCCGTGACGCCGGCGGCGGCCGACACCGACACGGGTTCGGTCACGATCTCGCTTACCGAGCCGGTGGCGATCATCGGCACGGCGGACACGACCGTCTCCTGCACGGCCGGTCGGCTGACCTACCAGGCATCCGCCTCGACTGTTCCGATCAAGAGCTACACAGTGTCGTTCACCGTCGTCGCGGCCCCCTACCACGGGCCAGGAACGTACACCGGGCTGCTCACCCTACAGTTGACCGAACCCGACGGCACCGTCATCACCCTGCCCGCCGCCGCCGCGCCGACCACCGTCACGGGTGGGTCCTTCACCATCGACCTGACGGCCCCCGGCGGCATCCCGGTCGACGGCTCGCTCGCATGGGTGTGCTCAGCGTAAGGAGGCTCAACGGCGGCAGGGCCGGTATCCGGCCCTGCCGCCGCTTCACGTCCAGGTGTGTTGGCCGTGCCCGTCAGCGGCGGCCGCGGCGGCCTGGGCGCAACCGTTCGCTCAGGCGATGCTGATACCGCCGTCCACCGTCACCACCGTGCCGGTGACGTAGCTGTTGACCATGAGGAACAGCGCGGCAGCCGCGGCCTCCGCGGGGGTCGCGACCCGGCCGAGAGGGAGCGCCGCGCCGGCGGCCGCGACAGCCGAGTCGCCCGCCGGGCCGTCGGCCGCTCCGATCAGGCCGCGGAACAGTGGCGTGTCGGTGCTGCCCGGCCGTACCACATTGATCCTCGTCGGGCGGAGTTCCAGGGCGAGCGCACGAGCGTATGCCTCGATGGCTCCCAGCGAGGCGGCCCCGAGCGCGACCCCGGGAGCCGGTCGGTTGATGAAGATCCCGGAAGTGAAGGTCAGCAACCCGCCGGGCATCAACCTGGACGCGGCCGCGCGGGCCACGTGGTGCGCTCCGAACAGCCGGCCATCAGGTGAAAGAGCCACCGCTCGTATGCCCCGGTCGTGGCCGGAGAGCGTGGCCAGCCGGACCGGGCCGGCGGGCGTCGCCGAAGAGCCCGAGGGGGTGAGGGGCGCCCGATCGTTGTCGAGGGCGAACACGAGACCGACGACGAGAGCCCCGACAACGGCCGCGGCGCCCAACGTCAGGGCGAGACTTCTCTGAATAGCCGTCGGCAGGCTCGGGCACCCGCCTCGGGGGCCCGGGTAGCGCGGCACCCGCCCCCGGAACAACGCCCGGGTGGATCTTTTACCGTCACTCGCACGTCCCGCCCGCACGACGAAGTCCGGCTCGACCGTCGGTTTCACCCTGCCGGAAAGAGCCGCCGCGATGTTCGCTGCCAGGGCCACCCGCGCGTCCCGCTCATACAGCCCGAACAGGTCGAAGGAGATGATGCCTTCGAGGAGGCCAGGCCGCTCGCACTCCTCGACGCGGACGGGAAGCAGCCTGCCCGTGAACCGCCGCGGGTCCGCCTCCCGCGCGGCCCGCCACTCCTCCACGCCGTAGGTCGGCCAGGGAGCGCTTCTCGAGAGCAGGACCAGGAGGTGCGTTGAGCGCTCGATGGCCTCGTCCAGCAGCCGCAGCCAGTGTGAACCAGGCACTTCATCCCAGACCCTGATCCTCACCGCGTAGCCGGCTTCCTCCAGCTGAAAGGCGATCCATTCCGCCCATTGCTGGTCCGAGGCCGCGTAGGAGACGAAGAAATGGGGTCGGTCGCGGGTGCTGTCGTCCTTATCGGGAGCGCTCATCGGTCACGCGCCGCGGGAAAGCCCGGCGGGGTGTGCGGAGTTGGCGTGATGCCAGCGTTCCACCGCCGATCCCGGCCGGATGGAATCGGCGGTTCTATCCGGCGATTGTCCACAAGGTCACGGTGCCCTCGTGACCACCCGTGGCCAGGATGGAACCGCCGAACGCTGCCGCGTACGCGTCCGATCCGAGCTCGAGCACCCCCAGCCGGAGCGGCGGAGTGCCAGCGGCTACCTTCCACACCACCACCCTGGTACTTGAGTTGCCGGCCGACACCAGAAACCGCCCGTCCGGGGAAAACGCCACTGCCGCGAGGTCCGCGGTCACCCCGACGAGGGGATCCAGACTCGCGGGATGAGCCGGATCGGCAACGTCCCACAGCCGGACGCGACCGCTGAAGCGGCTGGCCGCGGCCAAGGTCCGCCCGTCGGGTGAGAACCCTACCGCGACGGTGTCGCCCTCGTTTCCCGCCGTGCTGACCAGGGTCGCCACCCGGACCTGCCGCCGGGTGTCAGTGACGTCCCACAGCAGGGTCGTGCCGCGCCCCGAGCGGACGGCCAGCAGGCGGCCATCCGGCGAGAGCGCCAGCGCGCCGCCGATTGTGCTCGCGTCCTCGATCGCGCTGAGCTGCTTCGGGGTGGCCGGGTCGGCGACGCTCCAGACTTCAACAACGTCCGCACCACCCCGCGCGAGCAGCCGGCCGTCCCGCGAGAACGCGAGCGCATAGGCGGGGCCGCGCCCGCCGGGCAGGCTCGCGAGCACCTTTGCGTCCAGTCGGGCGGGGAGGCTCGGGCGGGCCGACGGCATGGGTCCAGGGCCGGACGTGCCGGTGGGACGGAGCGCGAGCACCGCGATGACCAGCACCAGCAACAGCCCAACGACCAGCACGGACGTGAGCCAGGCCCGCCCCCGGCCGCGTCGCGGCCCACCCGGTCCGGCTCGGGCCGCCGGATCGCGGCCGGTGGCGTCGAAGGCCTCGAGCAGGCGGCGCCGCGCGACGTCCCGAGGGACACCGAACAGGTCGATGGAGGCGTTTACACCAGCCCAGGTAGGCGGGATGTCTTCTGTGCGGGCGACGATTAGCCGATGCAGCGTGCCCGCGGCAAGCGCGTCCCTCGCGGTCTCCCACTCCTCGCGGGCGTGCCGCGAGTCAAGGTAGGCTCGCGATACGACGGCCAGCACGGTATCGGCGGTCTCTATTCCTTGGCGTACCCGCCGACGCCACGGTGTGCCCGGCACGAAGTCCCAGTCCTGCACCGTCACGGCGAAGCCCGCGTTCTCCAAGTGCCAGGCGATCCACATGGCATCGCCTTTGTCCGCTGAGGCACGCGAGATGAAGACGCCTTCTCGGCCATCCGGCGGGTCTGGCCCGGCCGTAACGTCCGCGTTCGTGTTTGTCATCGGTCCGGCGGCGAGACGTCAGCGGTAGCGTGCTCCTCGCACGCCCATCTCGCTCGTCCTTTCCGAAACCCGCTGGTCCAGCACCATCCCGATCAGCAGCGCCAACGGGTCCGGGGGACCCAGAGGATCGTGAGCGAAGCGAGCGATCCTCTGGGAGTACGCGTCAGCAGCTCGTCCGCCTCGGCGATCTGGCTCAGGTGCAGTCCCACGCCCTCACCGTAGCCGGCCTGGGAACAGCGACCACCGCGCCGCCGATCATACTGCCGTGTGGCTTACGTCGTGCCGGCACGATTCGTGGTCGCCAGCTGCATCGACGGGGACAGGCGCGGCGGTGCGGGATGTACCCGTGCGCCCCATCGACCCGCACACGCCGTCCTCAGACGCTGAACGCCGTCATCCAGCAAGCGTCACGCCTCCGGAGGCGTGACGCTTGCCGCGGGCGGAGCCGCTGGGACGGGCGGGGAGGCTGGGCCCGTAGCCGCGGCAATGACGGCCTGCGGGTCCAGGATCACGCCCTGAGCAGCCGCCATGTCCGTTATGTAGCGGGCAAACCGTAGGTGCAGCCACACCTTGACGAGGCTGGTCATCGCCGACACGGCGAGACCCGCGATCGCCAGGACGGGGACCATGTCCAGCGCGGTCACGACACCGACCGCCGCTACCCGCGGGGAAGGCGCGGTTGCCACCAGGGGTGGCCGCCGAACGCCACGTTGATCACCTCAAAGACTCGAGCCAAGTCCTCGTAGGCCATGGCGCGCTTCGCCGGGGCTGCGCCCATGGGCTCCTCGACCTCCCTTCGCATCACGGTCTGACAACTAGCGATGGATTTTTTTGGAGCCGACCCAGAAGGCTGTCGACTACCTGCACGGACGAGGCTGGGCCCCCGAAGGGGCGACCTCCTCGCCACAACATTTCCAGATTTGCGACCCATCAAGACTCTCCCAGGCCAGACCCGGCGTCCGGTGACCCGCCCACGAGCACTTCAGACGAGCACGCGCATACGGTACCGTAGGCCGTGTCAACACGTCTCAGAGGATTATCGAAGTCTCGAACCAGCCGTCCCGCTCGGCAGGTCACGCGGCAGCAATCCCAGGAGAGGTCCCAGATGATCGATCGCCGAGCTCTCTCCGACGATCTCGCCCGAGTGGTCCAGGCCCTGGAGGCCACTCTGGCGTCGGATGCGCGCCGCTCGGCCACCCAGGCGACAGACACAGCCATCGCCTGGGTTGTGACCACGCTCCTGCTTCGTTTCTGCGAGGACAACAATCTCGTCCCCACCGGGACCCGACTCGTCCCGCCGCAGTCGATGTCTTCCAGCAGCGCAGGCCCACAGGCTGACGGCAGCCACGGCGGAACCGCCCTGGATCACCTCACGTCCTGCCTGGCGGCGTTCCTGAGGACGGGATTTTCGACCGTGTTCGACGGCGTGTTCACATCCGACTTACTGCTGACGATCCCCCCCGATGCCGTGGACACCCTGGTGTCCTTCTGGAGCCGTCGCGACCAGGGAGACGAGCTCCACTACGACTTCACCGACCCGACGCTGGACACCGGCTTCCTTGCGGATGTCTACGAGCGGCTCTCCGACTCCAGACGAAAGGAGCATGCCCTCGTACCCACGCCTGACTTCGTGGCGGATCTCCTGCTCGACCTGACGCTCGATCCCGCGATCGAGGAGGTGGGCCATAAGCATGTTCGGCTGATCGACCCGGTATGCGGCTCCGGGCAGTTCGTTCTGGGAGCCTTCAACCGCCTGTTCAGCGCGTGGAGCCGGAAGGCGCCTGAGCTTCCCGCAGGTCACCAGGTACGCCACGCCCTGGCAGCGGTGCACGGTGTGGATCTACTCCCGTCGTCGGTCGCCCTCACCCGATTTCGGCTGTTCGTGACCGCTTTGCGCGCCGCTGGGGTGGCCGGGCCGGTCGATGTGGCGGACCTCGACTGGCCGCTCAACATCAGGGTCGGCGACTCACTGCTCGGACCAGAGAACCCGCGGGCAGACGAGACCGAGCAGACCCACGGGACGGGCTATCACGTTGTCGTCGGGAACCCGCCCTACCTCACTGTCCGGGATCGGGACCTCAGCCATCGCCTCCGGGAGCGTTACTACACCTGCAGCGGATCGTTCACGCTGGCGGTCCCCTGCACACAGCGGTTCTTCCAACTGGCTCGTACGGCTGACACCAACGGACGGGGCGCCGGCCACGTCGGCATCCTGACCTCGAACTCCTTCACGAGGCGGGAGTTCGGGCGACGGCTGGCCACGGAGTTCCTCGCCGAAGAGGTGACGCTGACCCACGTCCTCGATGCGTCTGGCGCCTACATTCCCGGCCACGGCACCCCGACCGTGCTCCTTGTCGGCCGAAACCGGCGACCCGACATGTCGCGGCCCGTAGCCGTCGTGCTGGCCGAGCGCGCCGAACCCACACTGCCACCTGTACCTCGTCAGGGGCAGGTATGGCAGTCGATCCGTCGACACGCGCGTACGGCCGGCCTCGCCGATCGCTGGACCCGGTCCGTGAGCCTGGAGCGGCGTGTCCTTCGCGAGTTTCCGTGGCAGCTGACCGACAGCACCGCGCGGGCTCTGATCGCCCGCATGTCCAGGCAATCCGTGTTGGGGGACGTCGCTACCCGCATCGGGTATTCGGCCATCACCGGTGCGGACGACGCCTTCGTCGCACCGCCGGACGTCTTCCGCAGACTCGGGCCAGCGGAGGAGGGGGGCCTGGTCCGGATCACCACGGGCTCCGAAGTACGCGACTGGGCCGTTCAGACCGACAGGACCGGCTTCTTCCCCCGACGCGACGATCACAACGTCGAGGACATTCGCAGCTACCCGCGCATCCATGACCGGCTCTGGCCCTACCGAACGACCCTGCGGGAGCGCCGTGCCTTCGGCGCCCTGCACCGCGTCTCTGGGCGGCCATGGTACGACTGGACGCAGATAGCGGCGCGGGCGGGTGGCGACGGACCCGCGATCACCTTCTCCTGGGTGGCAAGCCACAACCACTTCGCGCTGCAGCGCGGGCGCGTCATCGCGCTGCAGTCGGCGCCGGTCATCGAGCTTCCGCAGGATTCCACCCGAGCCCGGTACGTCTCCCTGGTCGGGCTCCTCAACAGCTCAGCCGCATGCTTCTGGTTGAAGCAGCATAGCCACAGCAAGGGATCCGGCCTGAGGCAGGAAGGCGGCGGGGAGGCATGGCAGGAGTTCTATGAGTTCACCGGGGCCAACCTCCGTAGCCTTCCTCTTCCCGATGATTTCACGACGTGGCAGTCGGGTCTCCTGGATGGGCTTGCTCAGGAGCGGGCAGCCTGCACTCCAGAAGCCGTCAGCGCCTCCGGAGCACCGACCGGGGCACGCCTGGCCGAGGCCCGACGCCGGTGGGAGAGCGTCGGGCGAGAAATGGTCGCGATTCAGGAGGAGCTGGACTGGACGATGTATGCCCGTTACGGCATCCTCCCCGAGCCCGGCGAGACCCTTCTCGCTCCGGCCGAGAGCATCCCACCGATCAGTCCGGGTGAGCGGGCTTTCGAGATCGTGTTGGCCAGAAGGATCGCAGCACGCGGGGAGAACACGACCTGGTTCTCCCGCCATGGCTCGACGCCGATCACCGAGATCCCCGAAAGGTGGCCGGCCGCATACCGCGATGTCGTCGCCCGTCGAGTGGACGCCATCGAGCGCAGCGACGATCTGAACCTGTTGGAGAGGCCGGAGTTCAAGCGGCGGTGGCACAGCGACGGCTGGGACACGATGCAGGCCGGCGCGATTCGCCGGTGGCTGTTGGACCACTGCGAGACACAGCATCTCTGGTACGAGAATCGCGACGGGCTCCGCCACCCTCGACCACTTACGATTGGTCGTCTGGCCAGACTCGTCCTGACCGATCCCCAGGTGGCCGCCGTCGCGGCGCTCCTTGCACCCGACCGAGACCCAGCCGAGGTCCTCACCGATCTTCTCGTCGAGGAGCACGTTCCGTGCGCGGCGGCTATGCGGCATACTCCGGCGGGTCTCGTGAAGCGGGCCGACTGGGAGACGGTCTGGGCGAACCAGCGCGCAGAGGACGCCAGTGAGCCCAGTTTCCAGACGGCATCTATGGTGCCACCGAAGTACACCTCCGGCGATTTTCTGCGTCCAAGCTACTGGCGAATCCGTGGCAAACTCGACGTTCCAAATGAGCGTTTCATCTCTTACCTTCCTATCGGCCCACGCATGCCGGACCAGACCCTGATCGGATGGGCCGGCTGGGAGACGGCCGAACGAGCGCAGGTCCTAGCCGATCTCCTCGCAACCGGCGGGGCGGGTGGCGACCAGCGGTCACGGATCACGCCGCTCCTGAATGCCCTGCACGAGCTCCTTCCGTGGCTGGAACACGCGCGGGGACGGCCAGGCCCCGTGTATGAGTCCGCATCAGGCCTGCCGTTCGCCGAGTACTTCTCCAGGCTCCTTGAGGAAGACAACGGAACGCTGGAGGATCTTCGGGCATGGCGCCCGGAACCACCTCGTCGGGGAAGACCCCGGAAGATCCAATCCTGATCACGAGATCAGCCGCACGGCGGATGCAGGGTTCGTGACGACCCGCCGGAGCCCCCGGCCATCAGGCCACGGCGGTCACGTCGTGTAGTCGGTGTAGTCCCGGCAGGCGCCGTAGTCGTCGGCATCCAGGTAGCCGCGGACCGGAACGGAACCCGCGGCGCCGCCAGCCCCAGTGGGTCACGGACCGAGAAGTGCCAGCGGGACCACGGCGACATCATCACGTCGGCGGTAGGCGTGCTCGCCCGCGTAGATCACGAGGACGTCAATCAGATCTTCTCCGATGCGGTCTCGTAGCCAGTTCAGATGCCTGACGTCGGAATCCTCGACCCGGTCCGCCAGCTTGACCTCGACCGCCAGCACGCGGCCGTCCGAGCGCTCGACTATCAGATCGATCTCGTGGTCGTTGTTCTGGGTGCGCAGGTGGCCTACCCGGGCCTCGGCGGCCTCCGCGTAGGTGTGGAGGCTGAGCGCGGCGAGGTGCTCGAACAGTGCCCCGAGGATCGTGCCTGCCGACAGGACGGTGCTGCCCTGCTCGGCCCGCAGCAGCGCGGAGTCGTCGAGTCCGAGCAGCCGTGCGGCCAGCGCGGGGTCCGCCAGGTGGTGTTTGGGGGACCGGCCGAGCCGCTCGAGATGGTTTCGGCTGGGAATCCACGGTGGTACCGCGTCGAGCAACCACAGCGACGACAGGGCGTCACGATAGGCGAGAGTGGTCTCCTTGGCTGGCTTGTTACCCAGGCCGGGAGTCGCCGCATCCAGGATTTTCGAGTAGGCCGTCGTCGTCGACGTGGCGGCGGCATAGGCGGCGAGCCAGGCACGCAGCACCGTCGGTCGCCGGATCGGGTAGCCCTGTTCGGGGAACTCCCGTTGAACGACGTTGTCCAGGTACGCGTCCAGTTCGGCTCGACGCGCCCGCGGTGGCAGGCCACGGAGGGCGGGAAAGCCCGATGCCGTGATCTCCTCGACGTAGTCCGTCAGCCGAAGCGAGGTGGCGCCGCCGATGTCGCTGTTTCCGTCGAGGAGTGCAGCGAGGCTCACTGTCGGCTTGTCGACGTCCCGCTCGGCCAGACTCAGCGGACGCATCCGCAGGGGCACGATCCGACCCGCGCCCGAGTGAACCACCGCCCCTCGCGGTGCGGAGCTGCCCGCGATGATGAAGTGGCCGGCTGGCGAGCCGGCGTCGACCGCGCGCCGCACGTGGTCCCACACCTCGGGAAGGCGCTGCCACTCATCGACCAGGACTGGCCCCGGCAGCCGGGTCAGGATGCTCGGATCGGCGGCCACGATCTCCCGCTGGCCGGGAAGGCTGAGATCGATGATCGACGCCGCACGCCGCATCGCGGTCGCGGTCTTGCCGACTGCCTTCGGCCCGTGGATCGACAGAGCGCGAAGATGCGGCTGAAGTGCGTCCAGTGTGCCGTCGAGGACACGGCGCCGATAGTCGACCACGTCTCTAATCTACCAACGACAGAGATTCTAGTCTTCCAATAGCAGATCGATAGGTCTGCCGATCCAACCTCGTCGACCCTGGCCGCTCTCGCCGCATCGGGACCCGGCCGTTACGGTCGACGACGGGCCGGTGTCACACTCCGCTGCAGGCTCGCTCCGTTCCGGGCTCGCTCCATCGCATCGGTTTCGGGTTCATGGCACAGGTGCGCCTCGCCCCGCTGTCCGGCGGCGGCGCGGGCGTAGCGGCGGGCCAACATATCGAAAGCGTCCGCGAGCTCGGGCGGCCCGAGGACCTCGACGTCGGCGTCGAACCGGCCGACGGTGGCGGCCAGGCTGGGCCACGACCAGGAGCCGACGACGAGCCGGCAGCGGTTCGGGCCGAGCTCCTCGACGATCCCGTCCTGGGAGTACTGGGACACGAAGGCGGCGGGCAGATCGACGATCATCTCCCCGCTGCACGGCCAACGGTCGGGGCCTGCGGAGCCCTGGAAGCGCTGGGCGACGAAGGTGGCCACGTCCCCGCCGGGCAGCTGGCGGGGGGTGAACCGCGAGCCGGCCGGGGGACGCGGGGTGATCCGGTCGGCGCGGAAGGTGCGCCAGTCGTCGCGGTCCAGGTCCCAGGCGACGAGATACCAGCGTCCGCCCCAGGTGACGAGGTGATGGGGCTGCACCCGACGCGGCGGGGAGACATCGGCCGGCACCGACCGCGACGGGACGGCGTAGTCGAAGCGCAGCTCCTCCCGGGCATGGACGGCGGCACCGAGCGTCACCAGAACGGCCGGCTCGACCCGCGGGTTGGGCCGGCTTCCGCGGCGTTCGACCGCGGTGAGCCGCAGCGCGTCGACCCGGTGGCGCAGCCGCGCTGGCATGACCTGCCGGACAGTGCTCAGTGCGCGGGCCGCAGCCTCCCCGATGCCGGCACCGGACGTGACGGCGAGCTGGAGCGCGACGGCCAGGGCGACGGCCTGCTCGTCGTCGAACAGCAGCGGCGGCAGTTCCGCCCCGGCATCGAGCCGGTATCCGCCATCGGGACCCTTGGTGGCCCGGATCGGATAGCCCAGCTCACGGAGGCGGTCGACGTCGCGGCGCACCGTGCGCGGGCTGACCTCGAGCCGCGCGGCCAGCAGCGCCCCTGGCCAGTCCCGGCGCGCCTGCAACAGCGAGAGCAGGGCGAGCAGGCGCGCTGATGTCGTCGGCATGCCAATGAGATTGCCTGAAGAAGAGGCCAGAAACTGACCGCTTCCCGGACGACCGTGGTGGTCACAGCCGACAACGGCAACGACCCAGAAGGGGCCGATCACGATGACGACCACGCAACCCGTAGCCCTCGACGCAGAGCGGGCCGACCTGCTCGCCGAACTCGCCGTGGCCCGAGCCAGCCTGATCAACACGACCCGCGGTCTCAGTGACGAGCAGGCCGGCGAACGCCCGACGGCCAGTGCCCTGTGCCTGGGCGGGCTGATCAAGCATGTCGCCGCCGGCGAGGAAGGCTGGATGCGGTTCGTCCTCGAGGGACCCTCGGCGATGAACTACGCGCTACCCGACGGCGTCACCTGGGAGGAGTTCATGACCGGCACCGCACGTGAATACCCGGCCTGGGCCATCAAGCGCCAGAACCAGTTCCAGATGCTGCCGGGTGACACGATGGCCGGGATCGTCGCCCGCTACAAGCGGGCCGCTGCCCGGACCGACGAGATCGTCGCAGCCATCCCCGACCTGTCAGCGACGCAGGCACTGCCGGAGGCGCCCTGGCACGAGCCGGGCGCGCGGCACAGCGTCCGCCGGGTACTGATCCACATCATCGCCGAGACCACCCAGCACGCCGGCCACGCCGACATCCTCCGCGAAACGATCGACGGCCAGACCGCGACCTGACAGCCGTCGGCCTGACGGTCGCTGGCCCTCGCAGCCTCCGGCTGGTGATCCGGGCTTGGACGGCCTCGGTAGACACGGACTACCGCAAGCTCACCGCCGAGTCGTCGCCCGTCGACGATCCGCTACGCCACGCGCACGGGATCCACGTGTCCGTTGAGCACGGATTGTCCCGTCCCGCTCCATCCTTCCGATACTGGCTGGTCCAGCACCATCCCGATCAACAGCGCCAACGGGTCCGGGGGACCCAGAGGATCGTGAGCGAAGCGAGCGATCCTCTGGGAGTACGCGTCAGCAGCTCGTCGGCCTCGGCGATCTGGCTCAGGTGCAGTCCCACGCTCGATTCCCCTTCGCCAGCAGCAAGCCGGACCGACTCGATCATGCACAAAATGGACGCCGGGTATCGGCCCCCCACCACCCACAGCCAATCATGGACGGACGCAACGACCCCGCGCCAGCTCCCAGCGCCGACACGTAGCACACCTAACGCAGCCTAACAAGATTCCCACTGCCTTACAACATCGTGTTAAGCTTGCGTCAGGCTCTCTGGGAGGCTACGGCATGGATGCAGGCGGACTGGCCGAGATCGTTGCGTCGCTTCGCCGGATCGGCCGGGACGACGCAGGTCTTGAGGTCAAGCGGGCGTCGACCGACAAGCTGCCCAGTGAAACCATACAGACGCTATGCGCATTCGCGAACACTCCAGGCGGCGGCGTCCTGATCCTGGGTCTCGACGAGGCCCGCGGGTTCACGGCGACTGGATGCGAGCAAGCCGCGAAGCTCGCAGCTGACATCGCGGGAGTGTGTCGGGACGGCCTCGTTCCGCCGGTCATGCCTCTGATCAGCACTCCGGAGTTCGAAGACAGAACCTTGGTGATCGCCGAGGTACCGGAACTCGACCCTGCAGACAAGCCCTGTTTTCTCCGGGGCAAAGGGCAGCCCAATGGCTCGTACATCCGTATATCGGACGGAGACCATCGACTCACGTCATACGAAGTGAGCCAGCTGCTCATCAATCGAGGCCAGCCGATTTTCGACCTAGAACCCGTCGAAGAGGCACGCAGAGTCGATCTGCACGATGAACTCGTCGCGGACTATCTACGGGACCTTCGCCTCTCCCGACCTGCCTTGGCCCGCCGGGACGACGATGATCTACTTGACCGGTCCGGAATATTGGTAAGAAGCGCGCTCGACAGCCAGCACCTCGTGCCGTCGCTGGGTGGGCTGCTCTCGCTGGGCCGGGATCCGCAGGGTTTCGACTCACTGCGCGGATGTGCGATCACTGTGACCGTATACCCTACGCCACGCAAGGGCGAGCCCGGTCCAGACGGCCAGCGATTCCTGGACGACAAGATACTTGAAGGTCCGGCACCGATTCTTCTCGCGGAGGTTATTGACATCCTGTTCGCGCGCATGAGCCGGCGCGGAATAGTAGCGGGAATTGGCAGAGAGGACCACTGGGAGTATCCACTAGAGGCACTACGAGAAGTCTTGGTCAATGCGGTGGCTCACCGGGACTACAGCCCAATGGCCAGGGGGACCCGCATCCATGTGGAGATGTACCCGGATCGCCTTGAGGTAATATCACCGGGCGGACTCTTCGGGCCCGTCAGCATCGACCGGCTGGGGCTGGGAGGCGAGAGCATCGCGTCCGCTCGTAACCGGGTACTCGTCGACATCCTCGAGAACGTGCGTTTTCACCGAGATCGAAGGGCCCTGTGCGAAGGGCGGGCGACCGGTATCCCCACCGTTCTCAACAGCCTGCGTCAGGCCGGGCTCGTACCCCCCAGGTTCAAGGACAACATAAGCGAATTCCGAGTCGTCATGCCAAACAGGGCGCTACTCGACGAGGACACCCGGACCTGGCTGTTCTCGTTGGGTGAGCAAGGCATCTCCCCGACACAGGAGATGGCCCTCGCGGTACTTCGGACTGGCCGGGCGCTGACGAGCGACGAGTACCGTGTCGAACTCGCGGTGGACAGTAAGGTCGCTCGTCGCGAGCTGGGGGATCTTGTCCAACGAGGTCTGGTCAGAATGGTCAACCAGCGCCGATGGGCGAGGTACGTCCTTGACGACGCGGCCGAGGATCGGCACCCGACGCTTTTCTCGGATCTCCTTGAACACGAGGCACGGCACCAACCCGCGGGAGTCGCCCGCAACAAGAGCACTCGCGAGTCCACCACACGGAAACAACGTGTTCTGGAAATCCTGACCGCCGAGTCTCCTCTGACCCGCGCGGAGATCGCTGCTCGTCTTTCCTTGGGTGATCGGCAGGTTAGCTATGAGCTGACCAAGCTGATCGGCGAGGGACTGGTCGCCCGAACAACCGCGTCCTACAGCGACCCTAATGCCGCGTATCGCCCCACGAGCCAACCGGTATGAGCTCCACGCCTTTTTCTGACCGCAGTACCGGTGCAAGCTCTGACCCGTCAATCGCTGGCGCGGGCTCCGGCCCGTCAAACGCCGACAGGGTCGCTCACTGTGGTCCTTCACTCCGGCACCCGCGGATCCACAGATCAGATTCTGACGCTATACAGTCAGGCGAGTACGAACTGTCCCGTCTCGCTCCATCTTTCCGATACTGGCTGGTCCAGCACCATCCCGATCAACAGCGCCAACGGGTCCGGGGGACCCAGAGGATCGTGAGCGAAGCGAGCGATCCTCTGGGAGTACGCGTCAGCAGCTCGTCCGCCTCGTCGATCTGGCTTAGGTGCAGTCCCACGAGAACACCGTATCGGGCCTGCCGTCGACCGTGGGCCAGCTCGCCGTTCACTCCACAGCTCAGGACACGCGACGGCTGCCTGACGCGGACAAGATCCGAAGTGAGCGACCCCGATGCGTGCGCTCTGAATGGAGCGTTGCTCTAGAGTGTTACTCCATGACGGGTAGCACGGGCTCCAGAAGCCGGGAGGACATCGTTCGCGCGGCCCTGGCGTGCGCGAACGAGCAAGGGTGGGAGTCCACGTCGTTGCAGGCAGTGCGGCTCCGGGCCAGGGTCAGCAACGGCAGCCTCTTCCACCACTTCCCGAACCGGGAGGCGCTCGCGGGCGCGGTCGTAGCCGCGGGGCTGTCCGATCACCAGTCGGTGCTGGCAGCCGAGCTGCGCGCCACTACCGACGCTCATCGCGGGGTCACTCAGGTCGTGATTCGTCATCTGCAATGGATGCAGGACAATCGATCACTCGCACGGCTGTTCCTCACGACGCCAGCCACCATGCTGCGATCAGCGCTCGATCCGGCCGCCGTCGCCGAGAACCAGACCTTCTTCCAGGATGTCGCGTCCTGGCTGCGGAAGAACGGCTGGTCCGGCTCCCCGGACTTGGCGCTGATGCTGGCGCTGTGGGTCGGCCCAGCCCAGGAGTACGCCCGCCACGGGTTGGAATCCGCCCCCGAACGGCTCGACGCCGCCGCGGACTACTTGGCCACCGGAGCCTGGCGCGCCCTACACCCCCTGTTGAACGACCCGGAGGACCAGTGAACACCATCGTGTTGGACCGATACCGACGCGCCCTCAGCGGGGTTGACGAGGTCGTCGCCCGGATCGGGCCGGACCGCTGGGATTCCATGTCCCCGTGCCCGCCCTGGACAGCCCGCGACGTGCTGGGTCATCTCATCGACGGCCAGCGGCAGGTCGCGGCACTGCTGACCGGGCGGGGACCCCGCCCGCCGCACGACGAACCTGGCATGCTCGCCGGCGCGGCACCCGCCGCCGCCTGGCAGGCCGCCCACCGCGACATCGAAAGTGTCCTGGCAGAGGCCAACCCCGCCGTGCAACGAGCGACCCCGATGGGTCCGCGCAGCGTCGCCGACATCCTGAGCCTCGCCCTGATCGAGCCCCTCGTGCACGCCTGGGACCTCGCCCAGGCGACCGGCGACACCGTCCACCTCGACCCCGAATCCGTCGTGGCAACTCTCGACGGTGTTCGGACCCTCGGCGGTCAACTCGCCGCGACTGGCATGTACGCCCCCGCCCTCGTCCTGCCCTCGGACGCCGACGCTCAGGACCAGCTCCTCGCCGCGACCGGACGGAAACCCTGAGAACGGGTGGTCACACGCGGCTGACCCCAGCGGATCAACCGCTTTCGCGAGTCGCCCGACCAGCCGGATATCCACTTATGCCTGGGGGCTGCTCGAAGGACAGATCAGTGCCGCCCTCGGAGATGAAATGACCGTGCTTCCGGCCTCGATCCGCCGGCGACCGACATCCTGGCCGAAAGCACGCCGCCGACGCTGACCCGTCTACCCACCGTTCCTTGTTTGTCCGATTTGCTGGTCCAGCACCATCCCGATCAGCAGCGCCAGCGCGTCGTTGGTCAGCAGCTCGTCGGCCTCGTCGATCTGGCTCAGGTGCAGTCCCACGTCACCAGCGTAGCCAGTCGGGTCACGGCGGCCCGGCCTACAGCGGTCAGATCGCCGCGTAGTTGATGTGATCCCACCACGCCCGTAGTCGTCCAGGTCAGTGAGCGTCGCGAGACGGTCAGCCAGGGATGCGGTCAAGGCGATGATCAAGAATGGCCAGCGCAGCGTGCAAGACGTCACAGCTGGTCATCGAGCGCAGCCAACGTAACCGAGGAATTCCGGCGCGCCACCGCGACGATCACGGCTGGCGCGCGATCGGGGTGTTCTGGCCAGCCGCGAGCCACCACCTGCCGTCGCGACGGACCAGAACATACATCGCCATCTCCGAGAAGCCCGACGGCTCGGTGCCGTCGGCTTCGGGCAGCGCCTGCCTCCGGACCTGGGTGATGACGACATCAGGCGTGGGCATGAGGGTCTGCACCGGCTCATAGCGGGAGCGGGCAGCCGTCTGACGGTCCATCAGCAGGTGGTGCACCGGGTTGAGCGCGTCGAACCCGGCCAGCGTCATCCCGTAAGGACTGCCCCAGAGCACGTCGGCCGCGAACTGACGGTCGAACTCGTCGGCGTCGCCGTGGTCGAGGCCACCCTGCAGGTGCTCGACGAGCCGGCGCACGGCCTCGTCGGCCCGAGCGCCGTGATCGGGCTGGTGCAGAAGAGGCCGGGCTGAGGACATTGACGGCGTTGGCATTGCGGACCTCCCAGGTGCGCGGGTCGGGTGCGACGGGTCCGACGCTAGGGGGTCAAGCGCACTTGAAGGCAACCTTCTCGGGACCCATCATGGCCACGTGGATGAGATGTGGCATGTCTCCGGGCTTTCGGTCGGGCAGGTCGCCGAGCGGATGGGCATCGCCCGGTCGGCGGTGCGCTGGTACGCCGACCAGGGCCTGCTGCCCTGCGAGCGTGGAGTTGGCAATGAACGCCGATTCTTCGCCGACGTCCTGTGCCGTGTCGCGATGATCCGGGCCGCCCAACGCGTCGGCCTGACTCTCGAGGAGATCCGCGCGGCGCTGACCGCGCTGCCACCCGGCGCCGTGCCGAGCGCCGAGGACTGGGAACGGCTGGCCGCCCGGCTCCGCCAAGTCGTCGCCGAACGTATCGACGAGCTCTTCGGCCTGCTCGCCGAACTCACACCAGCCCAGCTCAGCGCCGCCGACGGCGTACCACCGACGGCGAGGACGGTCCCGCCCGGGTCGAACTCGACAGCGGACCCGAGGCCACCGGGTCCGGGCAACGGCTCCGCGCCGCTCCCGGCAGCTGGCCCGATCGGCCACAGCTCAACGCGGGCGCCCACCGGAGTGCCATCCGCGCCCGGGACGACCTCGGATCCCGGGCCTTTTGGGGCTACCTGGGCCTGGACGCCTTCTGCCAGGCTGAACGCCAGAGTGGGGACGACGGGCCGCCACGGGTAGCCCATGGTCGCAGGCAATGTCGGCTGCCGCATGTCCCAGAAGACGACGTAGTGGCTGTCCGCGACTACTTCCTGCGCCGACGACTCGAAAGGCCCCCGACTGTATGACTGGGCGTTGATCGCTACCACGGACAGCGCCGGTCGGGGCGGCCGGCGCCGTGACGTCCTGGTGCGTAGGTCCCACGACGAGAAAAAGGAACTGGCCTTCTTCCTCGCCTACACCCCCCGGCCCGCCACACTCGCCCAGCTGGTCACGGTAGCCGGCCGCCGCTGGCCGGTGGAGGAATGCTTCCAGGCGGGTAAGAACGAGGTCGGCCTCGATCATTACCAGGTACGGCTCTACCACGCCTGGTACCGGCACATAACACTGTCGATGCTCGCCCATGCCTGGCTGGCGACGATCGCCAGGACAATGTGGGAGAAGGACCCTCCGCCAGCTCCTCCAGTGAAGACCGCTGTGATGTACGAGCGCATTTGCGGTGGCATCGTGACCGCCGAACCAGCCAAACCTGAAAGGAACACGATGATCCCCTTCTCGCTTAACGAGATCCGCCATCTCATTTCGCACATCTGGGAGGATCTTCGGCCTCGCCCAGCGCTCTGGCGCTGGTCGGCGTGGCGCCGCCACCACCAAGCACTGGCCCGCTACTACCACTTCATCCGACGCATCCAGGCCGCCCGGCCTACCACCGCGCCGGCCGCAGCCACTTAGAGATCACTGTCACTGCCGTACTAGAGAGGATCACGACCGGCGCGAGCTTTTTCGCAGGTGGTGGAAAGCGGGTTGACGGTCTGCTGCTGACCCGGGGCTACGTCAGTAGCCTAGTCTTCTGCGAGATCAAACATCACCAGACGGACCTACTCCACCACAAGCTGTACCGGGAACCCGATGTATACCAGGCATCGAAAGAATTGAGCGGCGGCGTAGCGCGGGTGTAGAAGACCGCATACAAGGCCATCCGCGGCATCGTAGACAACATCAGACAGCATTACTTGAGCGATGGCACACCTACGGACGTTTCGTACTCGGTCGTGCGTCCACGTCAGGTGCTGGTGATAGGAAACCTCGCCCAGCTGGGGGCTGGCGGACGCATCAACCCGGAGAAGTCGCTGAGTTTTGAGCTGTACCGGCGCTCCATGCACGAGGTGGAGATCCTAACCTTTGACGAGCTTTACCAGCGCGCCCAGTACATCGTCAGGGAGTCGGCCGGAAACGACGACATCCCGGGTTGATACGCGGCTGGCAAGGGGGTGCGGAGTGCCGGTAGCGGCGCGGATGACGACCATACGCCGCGCGCATGGCGGCCCCATGCCATGCCGCTCACCGTTGCCGTAGGCGTCCCGGGCCGGGTTGAGGTCACTCCCCGGTCCGGGTCGTCACCACGGCCAGCGAGGGAGCGCAGATGCCCGGGACGGTGTACGGCTACATCAGGATGGAAGACGACCACGAAGCCGAGATAGACCGGCTCCATGACCGGCTCAGTGCGCACGCCGCCGCCGAGGGCCAGGCCCTTGCCGATGTCTTCGTGGACCGGAACATGCCACCCGGCCAGCTCATCCGTCCCGGCCTCACGCTGCTTCTGGATGCGGTGCGGCGCGCGGACGGCGCCACCGTCATCGTGCCCGATCTCGATCACCTCTCCTCGCTCATGGCGGCACGGCGCGCAATCGAAGCAGAAATCAGTGAGGCCGGAGCGCGGCTGATTGCGACCGCGGCCGCCGGCGACGGTGTCCAAGCCCAGCCGTCGTGACAGCCCCGGCGACCTCGACGAGCGCACGCCCGCGCCTGGCGCGCTCGTCCACGGTCCGGCGGTTCGAGGCGACAGCGAAGACCGTGAGCGGCCCGCCAGCACACCACGGCGACGTTGGCCGGGTGGGGCTTGGCCGCAATCGCGGACACGGCGGCGCTGCTGGCGTCAGAGCTCGTGACCAATGCGTGCCGGGCATCGGCAGGCCGGAGCAATGTGATCGCCATGCGCCTGACCTGCACGGACACCGACGTGGTCATGGAGGTGTGGGACGCCAACCGGACCGCGCCGGTGCGGCGGGAACCTGGGGATGACGCCGAGGGCGGACGCGGTCTGTTGCTGGTGGACACCCTGAGCGCCCGGTGGGCCTTCTACCGCCCCCGCTCCGGCGGCAAGGTCGTCTGGTGCAGCCTGCCCCTGGCGGTTCCTGACGGTGTGGCCGAGGAAGAAGCCGAACCGCTGCCCCACCGGCCCGCCTCATCCGGCCCCGCCCAACCCATCGAGGTCTTCACGGACCTGTTGGTACTCCGGCGGGTGGCTGATGGCCTCCGCGCCCTGGACTGGGACCTCCCGCCAGGTGAAGACGCGCGGCCGTGACGGCACCGGCCCGCCGCCTCTGGTCTGGGCGCTCCTGCCGCCGGAGGATGGAGGGGACGGCCGCCCGCCATCAAAGGAGTGCCATGCCCTCGCGCGACACCGCCGTTTCGCTCCGCACCTTCGACGGGCTCCATCTGGCCGGAACCCTCGTGGCGCCGGAGGCGACGTACGAACGGGCCGCGGTCATGGTCCACGGCGGCGGCGTCACTCAGGAAGAGGGCGGCTTTTTCACGCGCCTTGCCGCCGGGCTGGCGGAGGCGGGGGTGGCCTCGCTGCGCTTTGACCTGCGGGGCCACGGGGAGAGCGAAGGACAGCAGGAGGAGACGACCCTGACGGCGCACCTGAACGACATCGCCGTGGCGCTGGCACGGGTGCGGGAGGACACCGGGGCACAGATCATTCACTTGCTCGGCACCAGCTTCGGCGGCGGCCTGACCGCCTACTACGCCGCCAAGCGACCGGCGGAGCTGACCCGGCTGGTGCTGCTGAACCCCCAGCTGGATTACAAGAACCGGTACGTCGATCAGAAGCCGTACTGGCACGGCGACGCCCTGGACGACGAGGCCGCCGCCCGCCTGACCAACGACGGCTTCATCCGTCACTCCCCGACGGTCCGGCACGGCCGGGCGATGCTGGCGGAGGTGTTCTGGATCAGGCCGATTGAGGTGGTCGGGGAGATCGTGGCCCCGACCCTGATCGTCCACGGCACCAAGGACACCTTCATCTCCGTGGATGCCTCCCGGGCCGCAGCTCCCCGCTTCCAGGCTGAGCACAAGCTGGTGGAGATCGAGGGCGCGCAACACGGCTTCGCCGTGCATGAGGACCCCACCTACGCCGACCCCCAAAGCCAGACGTGGCAGGCATTCGTGATCCAGACGGTAGCGGACTGGCTCACGGCGGATTAGACCAACAGGGCAGCGCGCAGCTGGCGGGGGCCAGGCCGGGTCTGCCACGGCGTCAATATCTGGGCGGCCCGCGTCAGCTCCCGGGTGGTGCGGCTGGAGCCGGTGGCCGTCGCCAGGCGCAAGGCGGTCAGGCCTTCCTCGGCGGCGTCGTCAGGCTCGCCGCCTAACGCATGCGCGACGGCCCGGCGCGCCCGGTAGTAGCCCTCGTCCCGGCGGGACAGCGCGCCGGTAGCCAGGACTTCGCCGTAAAGGGCCGCAGCCCGGCCCGGCTTTCCCGCCTCGATGTAGCAGGTAGCCGACCGCAACAACCAGGTGCCTTCGTCGTATCCGGCTCCCAATGCCTCGGGATCGTCGTCGGCCTCGCCCAGCAGCGCGCGAGCCTCATCAAGCTTCTGTTCGACGACGCCGATGGCGTCCCCCACCATCGCCAGGCCGCGCGCCTCCTGCTGCGTGACCTCGGCCTGGACCCGGGGCGGCAGTTGCCACGGGCCATACCGGGCGGCTTGGGCGAGGGTCAGGACCCGGGCGGCGTCCCGGTCCTCATAGGCGGCCTGGGATTTGCGAAGCAGGATGTAGCCCTGCATCGGCAGGTCCCCGGCCTCCTGCGCCCACTCCATCGCCCGGTCATACCAGTACGCCGCTGAGCTGGCGTCATGAAGATCACGGTAAAGCCAGCCCGCGAACTCCGCCCCATCCGCCCCGACGCTGAGCAGCGCACGCCGCACCTGGGGCCGGACATCCCGGGCGCGGGACTGGATGGCGTCGAGCACGCCCAACACCAGGGGCAGCGCCCGGAGCGGCCCCATCTGGCCGTCGTTGGCTTTGCAGTGGGTGAACTGCTGGCCGAAGTAGCCCACCACTGTCTCATCCAGGTAGCGCCCGGCGTCCTGCATGGCGGCGGCCAAGTGCTGCATCTCCTCCAGGCTTGCCAGCGGAACGACGTGCGCCGCCCCGGGCGCGGACCGCTCCCCGCGGGGCATCGGCACTGGCGGTGCGCCGAGGCCGCCCGCATCCGTTGCCAGCTCCGCAACCAGCTCCGTGAGGCCGTGGGAGTGCGCGGCGGCACGGTCAATGGGAAGCGCCACCTGTTGCCCGCCGACGATGACCGGCACGGTGAGCACCGGCGTGTGGTTCCCGGCGCCAGCCCTGGTGCGCGGCTCCCCGGGACGGTCGAACCAGAGCAGTTCCCCCGGGATGCCAAGGATTTGGCTGTACCGAATGAGCTTCGTCAGCTCTTCCGGGGCGCGGCCGTTCTCAATCCGGCTGAGCTGTGCCTGCGTCAGGCCCAGCCACGCGCCCACCACTTCCTGGGGCAACGTCTGCGGGTGGTGCGGGTGGGTGCGGTAGGCGTAGATCACCCGGCCCATGTGCCAGGTGGCGAGGGCGTCGCTCATCTGGTCCAGCGCCCAGAACTCCGGGGGCACCTCGGGCGGGCGAACCCGGGCGTCCACGGCGGCGCGCTGGCAGGTTCCGCACATGGGCTGCGGGTTGTCGACGGCCAGGCGGCGTTTGCACCGGGCGCAGTGCCGTAGGTCAGGCGTGGTCGTCATGCCTGACCATCCCCCGTTCCGTAACCGTTTGGGCACGATCCGGACCCGACCGTAACACCCTCCGGCGCAGTGTCTATGCGTCTCGCGTATGCCCGGAACGAACCACAGGCGTGGTCGGGCGCGTCCCCCAGCCCGACCCTGAGGACATCTCCCATCCCCGGGTGTCGTGAAAGGGGGTTGTCGTGACCCTCACGGTTGCCGTCCCGGTCTTCGGGCCTCCGGCCGCTGGAAAAACCACGCTGACGGCGCGCCTCAGTGAGGCCCCGGGCACCGCCGTGTTCCGCCTTCGTGAGCATGTCCCTACCACGATCCTGGCGGCCACGGCCACGAGCGCGAAACGCCTGGGCTGGATTGACGATTTCACGGTCATCGCCACCCTGCGGGCCTACCTGGAGGACCTGGCGCGGGCAGACGGGGTCCGCACGGTCATCTTCGACAACTTCCCCGGCAACGCCACCCAGGTCTGTCACTTCCTGGCGGCCCTACGCCAGCAGGCCCCAGGCTGCGCCGTCGTCGCCGTCGAACTCACGGTGAACGTCACCACGCTGTACCGGCGGGCCTACCACCGCCGCGTCTGCCACCGCTGCGAACGCGACCCCATCCGTGATCCCCGCCTCCCCGCCGAAGCCCGCGCCGACGACCCCCAGCGCTGCGCGCGGTGCGGCGGCATCCTCCACCCCCGCCGTGGGGACGCGCCCCGGCTTCTCCGCGCCCGGTTGCAGCGCTACCGCCAGACCGCCGACGGGATCAAGGAGGCGTTCGCGGGTGGCGGCGTCACCGTCCACGCGCTCGACAGCGGCACCACCCCAGAGGTCACCGCCCAGGCCGTTACCGCCCTCCTTACCGCCAGGAGCAGCCCCGCATGACCACCTTCCTTGATCTTCCCCACGTGCGCCCAGGGGACGACTACGGCCACGCCCGGATGCCGCGCCGGGCTGACGCTCCCGCCCCGGAGCGCATTGACCGGATCACCTACGGCCGCTTCCGCAACGTCTACCTCTACATCACCGAGGCTTGCCAGCTGCGCTGTGAACACTGCTACATGGGCGAACGGCTGGAGCGGGCGTTGAAGATGCCGTTGCCC